>DAIRWA010000036.1:1717-7381 GCA_036802545.1 Bacillota bacterium
GGAGCGGTCTCGAATCTGAGCATGGTTTACGGTAAGTTCACGGCTGGAAACTCAGAAGGAAGGATTGGACTCCTGGGTCCGCGTCGAATGGACTATGGTCGGTCGGTTGCCATTATCAGGTTCTGTGAGAGGCGGCTTTCCGAGTCACTTTCTAAAGCCAGGGGGACATAGGCGGGAGGGTAATTATGAGTCCGAGACAGGCGGCTTCAGGTCCAGAAGCCGATGAGAGACTTGGAGCGCTTTTGACTAACGCCAACGCAGTTCGTGCCATAGCCGGAGCCGTCGAAGGGACCATAGGTCCCAAAGGTTTGGACACTCTTTTGGTAGACAGGTTCGGGGAGGTAGTCATAACCAACGATGGCATGACCATCCTCACCAGGATGGATGTGAACCACCCTGCCGCCAAAATGGTGATAAGCACCGCAAAGGCCCAGGAAGACGAAGTCGGGGATGGAACCACCACCGCTACGATTATGGCGGGTTCCCTGCTTTCCGAAGGTGTCGCTCAGGCGACAAAGGGAGTGCCCGTTAGCAGGCTTATTGACGGTATCAGGATGGGGATATCCCGAGCGATTCAGGTCATTGAAGAAAAGGCGGTTCGGGTGGACGATGTCAGCGAGCCGCTGCTAAGGAAAGTGGCCTTGATAGCCGGGCGGCAGAACGAGGACATCGCTGATTTGGTCACCCAAGCCGCTGTCATGGTGGGCAAAGAGAGGCTACTTGACCGCAGGTTCAAGCTGTCAGAAACCATCGTGGCCAAAGAAGGCGCCGAAAATCGAGTGTTCGCAGGCATAATAGTCGACAAGAAGCGACTTGCCGAGGAGATGCCCGAGTCTTTGTCGGATGCTCGCGTATTGGTTATTGACGATTCGTTGGAGCCGGAAGAAATAGAAGAAGAAGCGCTTGCAACCGAGTCGGGCTTTCAAAGGTATCTGGCGCTTGGCGAAGAGTTCAAAAGCAATCTGATTAAGATAGTCCGGATGGGTATTAACCTTGTAATCGTGGACAAGGGCATAAGTGATATTGCTCTTGAGATTTTGTCCGATGCCAAGGTTATGGTCTTGGCTAGGGTGTCTTCTGCCGAAGTCCGGAGGGTATGCGAGCATACCGGCGCAAAGGCCATCAAGCGGAGCGGTCTCAAGAAGCCCGTCGAGGAGCTCGGCAAGTATCTCGGGAGAGCGTCCACCGTGTACGAAGATCCGAGGCTTGAGCACGTGATGATCCTCGGAGGGCACGGGAAGCCTGCAGCTACCATCCTGGTAGGAGCCACCACGGAAGAGGTCAGGGAGGAGCGCGAACGGATCTGCACTGACGCCGCGTCCTCGGTTCAAGCGGCCATCAGGGGCGGGGTGGTTTCCGGCGGTGGAGCCATGGAAATCGCGTTGTCCAGAGAAGTAGACAAGATGAGGTCAAGCCAAAAGGGCATGCAGGCATATGGGCTGGTTTGTGTGGTCGAGGCTTTGAAAAGGCCTTTATCCCAAATTCTTCTGAACGCGGGCTTTAACCCGTTGGAAAAGGTCGGCGATGTAATCGCCCGACAGACTGAAACGGGCAACGACAACTTAGCGGTAGACTGTGATACAGGCGATGTGGCCGACATGTGGGAAATCGGCGTGGTAGACCCGGCTCCTGTGAAGACCTACGCTTTGAAGGCCGCCCAGGAAATTGCCTGCGCCATACTACGAATAGACACCATTATCAAGAAGAGAGACGAGAGCGGCAGGAGCCAGCGTAACTTGGATCAAGTGGAGGAAACCGACTTCTAATGAAGGATTACTATGAGATCTTGGGCGTGGACAAGAACGCGTCTCAAGATGAGATAAAGAAAGCGTTTAGGCAGCTCGCCAAGAAGTACCACCCCGACGCGAATCCCGGGGATCCTACGGCGGAAGCAAGGTTCAAAGAACTTAACGAAGCCCACGATGTCCTGTCGGACCAGACGAAGCGGGCGAACTACGACGCCTATGGGAACGCCAACGGACCTACAGCGGGACCGGGCCCCGGCGGCGGTGACCCGTTCGGCAGGGTCTTTGAAGGTTTTGGTGGATTCCCCTTCGGGGACGTCTTTGGCGGCTTTGGTGACGTATTTGGCGGCGGTTCCAGGCGAGAGGTAGGCCCAAGGCGCGGCGCGGACTTAGAGACGGAGATCGAGATCACCCTAGAGCAGGCTTTTTCCGGCACTGAAAGGGATATCCGGATTCCGCGCGTCGAGACGTGCTCGAGGTGCGACGGCAGTGGAGCCGAGCCGGGAACCAGTCCGGTCACTTGTCCCACCTGCAACGGGACCGGCCGGGTCAGGTCGTCCCAGTCAACGCTATTGGGCCAGTTCATGACAGTCACTCCATGCGCCAAATGCCGTGGAACCGGCAGGTACATCGAGAAACCTTGCAGAGATTGCGGCGGCAGCGGCGAAACCCATAGGAACAGATCCGTTACTGTGAAGGTTCCGCCGGGGGCCAACTCCGGGCTGAGGTTAAGGTTGGCGGGCCAAGGTAACGCAGGTACACGAGGCGGGTCGACGGGCGACCTATACGTCGTCGTGTTTGTGAAACCTCATCCCACCTTCCAGCGGCAAGGCGACGATCTTATCCTCGATCGCGTCATCAGTTTTCCCCTCGCCGCAGTGGGAGGGAAGACCACCATTCCCACTCTTGAGGGAGATATGGGGCTGGACGTCCCACCCGGTACCCAACCCGGCGCCGTATTGAGGCAGCGAGGGAAAGGGATGCCAAGACTTAGGCAGAGGGGTCGCGGGGACATTCTCGTCCGGGTAAACGTGCGGGTGCCCACAAAGCTGTCGGGCAAAGAGCGCGAGGCGCTCAGGGAGTTGGGCAGCCTTGACGGCGAGACGTTTAACGAAAGCAAGTCCTTCTTTCAGAAGCTGAAGGGAGTCATCGATGGGTAGGGATGTCCCGGACCACCTAGAACTGAAGACCGGCATGTCTCACACTATTCCTCAGTTTTTTGTGGAGCCTGAGATGGTGCAAGGAAGCCAGATCGTCCTCACGGGCGGCATCTTGCGTCACGCTATCGCCAAGAGGCTTGTGCCCGGCGAGGTTTTTCGGGCGGTGCTTGGCGAGACTGCCTACTTGGGCAGGGTCTTGTTAGTGGCAAGTGACAGACTCTTGGCCGACATTGTCGGGAGGCAGCGCTTCTCAGCTCCACTCATCGCCGTCCACCTGTACGCTGCTTTGGTGAAGGGCCAGAAGTTTGATCTAGTGGTGGAAAAGGCGACAGAACTTGGTGTCAGTTCGATTCACCCGGTTGTCACCGCCAGGACTATAACCAAGGTCGACCCAGAGAAGGCCGCTTCGCGCAGGGAGCGGTGGAAGAAGATCGCTAAGGCTGCGTCCGAGCAGTCGGGCAGGCCTTTTATCCCCGAGATTGCGTATGTAGAGCCGCTATCCCGCGTGTTGGAAGGGCCGTTTCTAGGAAAGACCCTCCTTGCTCACGAGCACGAGGTGAGGGGCGGCAATACCGTGTCCGATCTGCTTGAAGGGCAACGGGAAGCCTCAATCCTTGTCGGCCCGGAAGGGGGCCTAGATTCGTCAGAGGTCCAATCCGCTATAGCCAAGGGGTTTTATCCGGTATCCTTAGGTCCCTACATCATGAAAGCCGAGACCGCCTCCATCGCCGCGGTTGCCATCTTGACCCACCATCTGAAGGCCAACTTGACTGCTTTACAGCAAGAAACACCTACTTAGAAAGACACCTACCTTATTGTTCTGCGGCGAGCAGCGTTCTCCTGACTGCGTTGTGGGAGATTGGCCGACGAGATCCGGAAGCTCGCTCACGGCGTGTATAGCTTAGGCGAGGCAGTGTTCGGGCGCTAACGGCGGACAGTCTGTTTGCTGCGCTGCGGCGAACGGCAGATCATCTGCTCCACAATGAGCAGTCAACCTCCTACTTACTTCGTATCCGCCTTTGGACATTACGATGAGGCAGACATGCACCTGCGGGCGTCACGGCGATTACCGACGTGCACCCGCGGACGATGTCCGAAGGTCATGTTTGACGGTTACTTCGGGATGGCGAATATGGTCCTGTAAAGATTTCTTCCCAGGTCCAGCACCTGGTGAAACTATTTTTACAGCCCCGTCTGCGTCTTGGCAAATTCTTTTACTCACATGGACTCAAAACCCTCGCTTGCGGTTATGGAACGTTACATAACGTCCGATAATCAGGCCAAAGCCACCATTCTGTGTCCATTTTCCCTCTTCTCGATCCCATCTTGGGCCTTTCTCGACCCATCCCTGCAAAAGAATTTGTACGGATTGAGAATCTGTGTAAAGAATTCTTGCTCGCCGTGTAAAGAAATCTTACAGGCTTGTCTTGAACCCACCGAGTGCCGTAGGACTCTATAAGTGTCATGTTGTGCGGGCCGGTAACGTGCTCAATACACTGCTGCGTAACGACATCGTTGACATAGCAAAGGTGACCGGATTAGAACCGCGTAGCTTCGTCCAGGCATTAAGCCGAAATCGTGCTCATAAGCCTTCCGTAGGGACACAGAAGGGACACAGACATGGTTCCAGGTCCTGGGCCCGTCCGCCCGGTACGGTCGTGTTTCACCGGCCATGTCATCATAGGTCCGCAAAGTGTCGATGTCACTTTGGTTCGCAGTGCGCGCAAGCAGTCAGTCATTGTTTCTCGAATCACAAGATTCAAGTCATCATTTTCCATCTGACATCAGCAATTCGTTTACAGGGGTACGCGGTTGCGATGCCCAATCGGTATTGATCTGTCTTACAGCGGTGCCTTCTTTCTATGTGGGTTCCCCGGTATAGCCGGTTGAAGGGAAGCCCGTCTGTCGGTCACACCAGACTAGAGGTGGTTTGCCATGTTCTTGGTAAAGAAGAAGTACCTCATTGCTATGGCCTTATCGGCACTGCTTTGGGCTCTGGGCAGCGCGAATGTTCTCCAGATGTATGCATTCTCCATGCCCGTTCTTGCCCCAATTCATAAAGGGACTTCGGGGAATCCTTACGCATCTCTAATGTTCAACATTGATTGGGGCGAGGAGTACATTCCCTCTCTTCTCGATGTCTTGAAGGAGAAGAACGCCAAGGTGACTTTTTTCCCGACAGGCACATGGGTCGAAAGGAACGCTGAACTGGCGACAAGGATCATTCTGCAAGGACACGAGATGGGAAACCATGGCGGATCCCATCTCCACGTAGAAACTATGTCCAAGGACCAACTCCATTCCCTCATCCTCGCGGGCGAAGAGCGGATCCGGCTATCTACCGGCGTTAAGCCGTCCCCTTTGTTTGCGCCTCCCTATGGTGAGTGGAATGACGATACCGTGGCCTACGCCCTGGAGATTGGATATCAGACCGTGCTTTGGACGGTGGATACGGTGGATTGGCGGCTTCCTCCTCCCGAGACTATCTGGAAACGGGCTCTCGCAGGAGCAGATCCCGGGTGTCTCATCCTCATGCATCCGACGGAAAATACGGTGCTGGCCTTGCCTACTCTAATCGAAGGCCTGAAGGAAAGGGGCCTCATGCTGGTTACGGTGTCAGAGAACATAGCCAGGAAACCGGCTATCCCCTGATCCAGAAATTCCCCGGCCTGGAGTCCTACTCGGATCGTGTGGAGGAGCAGTCGTCCCGAAGCTGAGGCAACGGTGGAGCCAGACTCAGCGGTGGCGTGCCGAGGAGC
>DAIRWA010000036.1:7481-12094 GCA_036802545.1 Bacillota bacterium
AGCCATCTCAGAGCTGTGTCGTGGCGGAGTCGGACTGCGGCGTGCCGAGGAGCAGCCATCTCAGAGCTGTGTCGTGGCGGAGCCGGACTGCGGCGTGCCGAGGAGCAGCCATCTCAGAGCTGTGTCGTGGCGGAGTCGGACTGCGGCGTGCCGAGGAGCAGGTTTGGCGCCTAGACTGCTCTAATCCCCCTTCTCCAACGTCATAATGGCACCTCGAGCCAACAGCCCGTTTACACAAAGAATTTCACACTCCCGCAATCGACCTTGAAGTCGGTCATCGTAGCCTCGTGAGACCCAACATACTTTTACAGCTGATCTGGGACTTGACCGTAGTGTCCGAGATGGCGGTTGATCTAGGGCATAGTGCCCGAGATGGCGGTTGATCTAGGGCGTAGTGTCCGAGATGACGGTTGATCTAGGGCGTAGTGCCCGAGATGGCGGTTGATCTAGGGCGTAGTGCCTGAGATGGCGATTGATCTAGGGCGTAGTGCCCGAGATGGCGGTTGATCTAGGGCGTAGCGACCAGGCCTACCCGGTTATCCTTGCCGGGCTATATGAGGTTATAATGTAGGCAAAGGACAAGAGTGAGGGATTCGCGCATTTGTCACCGAAAACAGTTTCGTTCCGCACGCTTGGCTGCAAGCAGAATCAATACGACACCGATTACTTGAAAGATACCTTCCGTGAACGCGGCTTTCAGGTTCGAGACGGAGGGCCAACTGACCTGGTGGTCGTAAACACCTGCGCCGTTACGTCGAAGAGCGCCGCTAAGTGTCGTCAGGCTATCCGCGCCGCCGCCCGCACCGGTGCCAAAGTCATCGTCACGGGCTGCTACGCTCAGGTTTCCGGCGAGGAATTGGCCGGTATTCCCGGAGTGATAGTGGTTGGAGGGGTACGAGGGCGCGGAGAACTTGCCTCCCTGGCCGAGCAGGCACTTGGCCAAGCGGGCGACTGCCCCATCATGGCGGTGCGCCCGCACGAAGAGGGGCAGGCATTCGAAGAAACCCCGGTTCCAAGTCCGTCGCTTACTAGGGCCTTCATAAAAATACAGGAAGGTTGCGGGGATTTCTGTTCCTACTGCATAGTTCCTTACGCCCGGGGGCCGTCCCGCTCCCGAGGGGTGGACGCGGTGTTGGCCGAGGTCGAGAACCTTGTGGAAAAGGGTTTCAAGGAAATCGTCCTGACCGGGACTCATTTGGGGCTTTATGAGGCCGCGTATGGAAGCGACACTGTTGGGCTTTCGGACGTCCTGCCAGAGCCTTCCTCATCGGCAGATGCCGCGCAGGCTGATGGTAGGGACACGGACGAACTTTTCGACACCATCCCCGCGCCATCGCCGCCGGCCAAAGACGCACAGTGCGATTGGGTAGACACAGCCGCACCTCCCGATGCCATCTCAGCACCGTTGTCGCCAACGGACACTGCACATCATGCCGGAGACAACATAGTCAGACTCCCCGGCATCATCAGGCGGATTTGTGAGATCAAGGGACTTATGAGGCTGCGTGTGAGCTCTCTTGAACCCCATGACGTAACACCTGACCTAATTCACTGCTTGCGTTTCCCCCAAGTTTGCCAGCATCTGCACCTGCCTCTCCAAAGTGGCAGCGATGATGTGCTCAAGAGGATGGGTCGCCGATACGACCGAGCCGAATTCCTCCGCATAGTTGATGAGGTTCGCAAGGTAGTCCCTGACTTAGGCATATCCACAGACATAATCGTGGGCTTTCCGGGGGAAACCGAAGAGGATTTTCGGGATACCCTTGCGGTCGCCCGCGCCGCGGCCTTTTCGCGAATACACGCCTTCAAGTATTCGCCACGCCCCGGCACCAGGGCTTCGGAGTTCGGCGGGAAAGTGCCCGAGAAGGAAAAAGACGCGCGTGCTCAGCGCCTCATCCAATTGGGCAGGGAACTCTCCAACGATTTTCACAGTAAACATATAGGAAAGGCAGTTGAAATACTGGTCGAAGACGATAGAGCCCCCGACGGGAGCCTTACCGGAGTCACCAGAAACTACATCCGCGCTTACATTGAAGGCGGCGATAGGTTACGCGGACAGTTGCTGCAGGCCACCGCGGTATGCCTTACGCCTGACGGAGTGTTCTGCGAGGCATAAGGGGGATTAGCATGTCAGAAACCAGGTTGGGTCTTCTTTTTGGCGGGCGGTCAGGTGAGCATGAAGTATCGGTAAAATCCGCCAAGGCTGTGTACGAAGCTGCTTTGGCCAACGGATATTCCATAACAGGGGTGGGAATAACACGCGAAGGACACTGGATCTACCTTGGAGACTGCGCCGCGTTCTTTGATTCGGGATCCTCCGAGGTTACGTGTAGCATGGGATCGAACTGCCACATCCTGCCTGCGCCAACCCACAGAGGTTTGTTTGTGGAAGGCGCAGAGCCGGGGCCGCTTCACATAGACGTGGTGTTCCCTGTGCTCCACGGTTCATATGGCGAAGATGGTACTGTCCAGGGATTGTTTGAGCTCGCCGGAATCGCCTATGTCGGGGCGCCGGTTTTGGCTTCAGCCATTTGCATGGATAAGGATACGACCAAGAGGATTTTGACCACTCACGGGGTTCCTCACGTGCCTGCCCTGTCGGTCGAGAGATTCGGCTGGCAATCAAGGCCACAAGCCGTTCTTGAGCATCTAGGCAGGTTAATCCGGCTTCCGGTCTTTGTCAAACCTTCAGCGTCCGGTTCCAGCTTGGGGGTCACAAAGGTGAAGTCGCGTGACGCGCTCCCCCAGGCCCTGGACTTGGCTTTACTATACGACACTAAGGCCCTGTTGGAGCCTTCTCAGGAGGGCCTCTTGGAGATAGAATGCAGTGTGCTCGGGAACGAAGAGCCGGTGGCGTCGGTGCCCGGCCAAATCCTACCCAGGCGCGAGTTTTACGATTATCAGGCGAAGTATATAGACGACGATACAGAACTGCGGATACCTGCTCCACTGGAAGCGCCTCTCGCCAGGAAAGTACAGGATATCGCGGTGAGGGCGTTCTTGGCTACTGGCTGCAGGGGGATGGCGCGGGTGGATTTCTTCGTGAATCCAGAGAAAGATGAAGTGTTGGTTAACGAGCTGAACACGATTCCTGGGTTCACACCCATCAGTATGTACCCTAAACTGTGGGAGGCCTCGGGACTTTCCTTCCCCGAATTGGTCAAGAAATTGGTGGACTTGGCGATAGAACGGCAAGCCTCGTCCTGGCGGGAGGTGCGGCTTCGGGGGTAATCATCCGCGAGAGAAGCGAAAGGCAGGCCGAGATAGTCTTGGGGAGGACGCTCCGTTTTGAAGCGGGGTCACCGTGATGAGGGGCAGGGGCGGGCGTCCTCCTTCCGAGGATGCATCAAAAAGGCGAGAGCGTGATTCTCGGCCACCTGATTTGTCGAATCTCTGAAGCTGTGGGCATTTCACGGCGGGCATTACAATTGACCGGATGAGGGCAGGTATTGTACAATCGCTAGTGTTCATTGGGAGTAGGGGAAACGCCTGCGGCGGAGGGAGGGATTCAGACTTGCCAGAGATTAAAGTTGGGAAAGACGAAAACTTCGACAGTGCCCTGCGCCGCTTCAAGAGAGAATGCCAGCGATCAGGTGTCCTCAAGGATGTACGCAAGCACCAGCATTACGAAAGCCCGAGCGTAAAAAGGAAGAAAAAGTCGGAGGCCGCTCGACGCCAGAAGAGAAGGCGTAGGTACTAAGTCTATCAGTAGTATCAAACGAAAAGACCATATAGAGGGAACCCGAAAGGGTTCCTTTCGTTTATGTCAAGTTATGTGTGACTCGTGGTTCCAGTCCGTATGTCCGTTATTGCCGCCGATCAGGAGTGTGAAATGGTTTGTGTATATGGGCCGTCGGTATCCTATGCTGCGATTTGAAGCATTGGTCGGTGATGATGAAGAGAAAGTCGCCATTAAGCTTGTCCTGTGCTGCAATTTTACGCATTGGCCGGTGATGATGAAGAGAAAGTCGCCGATACCGATTGTGCTCATTCGACTGACCCGGCAGTTCTCACATCCGACACCTCTATCGGTCTCAGGCGACAGCGGCACAGCCCGCTCCTGTCGAACACAAGCAACTGCATCCGAATCAACTAACGGACCACCACGCGGACGCTTCGCCTGTGACGCACGCCTCATCAGCAAGTACCGGCACTCTCTTTCATAGACTCTTCTTAAGCGTCTATGGAGGGATTGAAGTGCGTAAGAAAATCAAACAGAACCTTTCGGAGATCCTGGAATTGCCAATCGATGTGAGCCTGGACCTGCCCAGGGTCGTAATCCATGGGCATTTGGGTGTTCTCATACAAAATCACCGGGGCATCATCATGTGTTCTTCCGAACGCATCACGATAGGGATAGGACGAGGACAGATCACTATCTTGGGAGATGGGCTGGAAGTAGAAGAAGTCAGTCGCGAAGATATCGTGATTCGAGGCTCCATTAAGTCGGTGCACATGGAGAACTAGGCGTTACAGCTCAGCGCGCACGGCCTTGCGTAAGTATGGCCTGTCACTGCAATGCCTGCGTAACGCCAGGTCTAGCCCACACGGCCTTGCGGACTGCCGTGCAGGAGCAGGGTGACCGCTAGAAAACAACCGAGCAACGAGAGCGT
>DAIRWA010000037.1:0-801 GCA_036802545.1 Bacillota bacterium
GCCACGAACGTGGACCCGTATGAAGTATCCGCGTGGATGCCTGTGGTTGTGGCCGCAAGACTGCGAGATGGCGGCACGGTCGAGGAACAGGCAATCCAAGCTGCTGTCCTATCATATATGAGGGGAGAGCCATACCACTTCTGATGGCAGATGTTTCCGGGACATACCGCGCCCCACAACCCATCGGATGTGTGACGTGATGCCCATAGAGAAGCTCAGGGGCCCTAGGTCTCCTTTACCTTGCGTATGCCTGCCGCGAGGGGCGCTGTTCGTGTGATATATTGGTGGCAGAAGTTTCTTCTGGAGGGATCGCCATGTGCGACACCTTTTGCGCGCTGCCATCGTGGACCGCATGCGGACACGCCTTGATTGGCAAGAACAGCGATCGAGACCCGAACGAACCCCATGTCATACTCTACGTTCCCGGTAAGTCTCATGAAAGCGGCAGCCGCCTACGCTGCACTTACATAGAAGTCCCTCAGGTTTCGCGAACCAACGAAGTGCTGCTTTTCAAGCCGGATTGGATCTGGGGCGCTGAGATGGGCGTCAACGAGTATGGGGTCGCCATCGGGAATGAGGCGGTTTTCACTCGCGCCAAAAGAGAGAAAGCCGGTCTTATCGGCATGGATCTGCTTCGTTTGGCGTTGGAGCGCGCTGACTCGGCGGAGATGGCCCTGCAGATCATAACGGACTTGTTAGCCGAATACGGACAAGGCGGAAACTGCGGTTACTCCAAGGATTTTCGTTACGACAACAGTTATCTGATCGCGGATCCCATCAAAGCCTTTGTCCTGGAAACTG
>DAIRWA010000037.1:811-4773 GCA_036802545.1 Bacillota bacterium
CCGGTCGCTCCTATGCGGCAGTTCCGGTATCTAGGGCGGCCGCGATATCCAACAGGCTTAGCATCCGTGGAGAACATACCCTACGGCGCGGTGTGGAGGACGGCGTGGACTTCGCAAAAACCTTGACGGAGCCCGTATTCAGCCACTTCGCGCAAGGCGCTACCCGGCGCGGCCAGTGCCTCACAGCACTGGAAAGCCGGCCTGTAAGCGTTCCGCAGATGATTGACGTCCTTAGGTCGCACCGCTCTAAGCAGGAGGGACGGGAGTTTACCCGCAGTGACGTTGGCAGCGTCTGCATGCACGCCGGAGGCCCCATAGGCGACCATACTACAGGCAGTTTCGTCGCCGTGCTCCGTCGTGACGCACCTATTACCGTATGGGCTACCGGCGCGTCCACGCCATGCCTTTCTGCCTTCAAGCCCATATTCTTCGGAAGCGGAAGTCCTGTTCATGCAAGCGATGAGGAAGGACGCGCTTATTGGTTGGAAAGAGAGCGCTTACATCGGGCTGTCTTGGCCGGGTTGGTCGACGTCGCCGCTTTGCGCGCACAGCGCGACGCACTGGAAGCCGCTTGGCACGAAGAAGAGGCTCGCCTGTTCTCACAGGGTGACCCTGATCCCGCAATGCTACACGAGTTTTCTGCCCGTGCCGCTGCACAGGAGCAGGAAATGGTGAGTGCCTTTTCACGAGATGAGTGGTCACGCATGCCTGGGTGGGGCTACTTTGCGCGTTACTGGCGTAAGAAGAACGCGAGCTTGACTTGTTAGATGGGGAAAGGACTGTAGCGGGCGTGAGGAGCATCGTTGTACGGCGGGGCTTGGCGCGCGCCGGGCAAGTCGGCTGCAACTCTCATACAAAGATTCGCTGCACCTAATGTATGGTGCTAGACGTGTGTAGCACTCACAAGAATCGGAGGTATTCCTGTGAACGAATCCATCACAGCCATGGCTAACCTAGTGGAAGAAGTCGGGATCGTGGAACTCCAACAAATGATGACTTCGGGCAGATTGACCTCAAGAGATTTGGTCAAAGCATACATGGCTCGCATCGCTCTCTATGATCGTGGAGGCCCGGTATTGAATTCTGTCCTGGAGCTGAACCCGGAAGCCCTGTTCATCGCCGATGCCCTTGACCTGGAACGTAGCCGAGAAGGCGCGAGAGGCCCCCTTCACGGCGTTCCCATCTTGGTTAAGGACAACATCGACACCGGGGACATGATGCACACCAGCGCAGGGTCCCTGGCACTTGCTAACTCATACGCTCGTGAGGATTCCTTTGTGGCCAAGAAACTGCGGGAAGCAGGGGCCGTAATTCTTGGCAAAGCCAACATGACAGAATGGGCCAATATGATGACCGACGATATGCCCGCAGGATACAGTTCCCGCGGAGGGCAAGTGAAAAACCCTTATGGTTCGCATATATACGAGGCGGGAGGTTCGAGTTCCGGGTCGGCAGTCTCCGTGGCAGCGAGCTTAGTAGCCGCGTCAATAGGCACAGAGACTTCAGGGTCGATTCTTAACCCCGCTTTCAGAGATTCGATCGTGGGGATCAAGCCAACCGTGGGGCTTGTGAGCAGAACAGGTGTCATTCCGATTTCTCATATACAAGATACCCCAGGGCCGCTTGGAAGAACGGTTGAAGACGCGGTCATCGTCCTCGGCGCTATTGTGGGCGTCGATGAGCATGATGCCGCAACTCACTCGAGTGAAGGCCGAACCTACACTGACTATACGAGGTTCTTGGACAAAGAAGGTTTGAAAGGGGCCAGGATAGGCATTGCCAGGGCGTTTGTGGAACGGGCTGAAGAGGAACACCGCTCCGTTTTTGCCGTGGCCGAGACGGTAGTGAGGGACGCCGGCGCGTGCGTAGTGGACGTTGACATGCCGTATCCGGAATCCCGGAAATCTCGCAGCCTAGTGTATGAGTTCAAACCTGCCATAAACAACTATCTGGCACGACTATCTTCAGAAGTGCCTGTGCATTCTCTCGGCGAGTTGATCAAGTTCAACGAGAATGATCCGGACAAAATGCTTAGGTATGGGCAGAGTGTTCTGATCCGGTCCGAGGAGACCAGTGGAAACCTAACCGAAGCTGAGTACATTTTGGACAGGGTGAGGGACGAAAAGGAATCCCGTAAAGAAGGAATTGACCGCGCGTTGAGACAGAGCAACGTAGAGGCGATTCTCTTCCCAACTTGGATGAACGCTGGGATTTCGGCGAGAGCCGGGTATCCTTCAATATGCGTGCCTGCGGGTTACACGGACGCCGGCTGGCCTGTCGGGGTCACCTTTGCGGGCGGGGCATGGTCGGAACCCGCGCTCATACGGTTCGCCTATGCGTTTGAGCAGGCTGCGAAGGCGAGAAAAGCGCCGACGTTTTGAGGAACCTCAGTTGCCGCCATAGCCAGGGAATGCAGCGGCGAGCAGCTCGTTTTAAGATGATAAAGAAATTGTGACATTCCGCACAATTGTCAGAAGGGATTTGACGGCGCGCGTCGAACACTGTAGGCGCAAGCAGCAGAGGCCAAGTGAGACGTTGTATGTAGTCGGCGTAGCGGATATGACCGGAGATGGTCAGCATGGTCAGAGTCTCAGCTGTTACGCCCTACCCGATGTCGCAGAGACTTTTGGAGAGATATGTAGGCGGAATCGTCAAGGGAATGGCGTGCGTAAAGGCGTGCTCCCGAGACGAGTTTGACCCGAAGTCCTGCGATGTGGCAGTGGTGTACGCGGAAAGCCCGACCCAGACGACGTTCCTGCGCAAGTACCGGGACTTGAAGGTGATCGGGATCCGCTTCACCCTTCAAGCATCGGGCGTCAGAGCGCTGTCTAGACTAGCCAAGGGTTCCAGAGTAGGTGTGGTGGCCGATCACCATCAGTGTGCGAACATGCTGCTCAGAGAAGTCTTGGATAGCGGGGTATTTGAGCCGCGTTTTGTGTCGGGCGCGTTTTCGGATATGGAATCCATGGACGTTGAAGCGTTCGCGGTTGCGGAGGAAATGGATGCGACTCTGTGGTCCAAGTATCATGGGCCTGCAGAGAAGGTAATGGTGTTGCCGAGGAGCCTGCTTCCTTCGTCGGTAGCGGAGATCATCGGGGCTGTGTTTCAGGTGCAATCGGAGAAAGCCCACCCAGGCGCTCCCTAAGATATCGCACCGGGCTGAACCAGCAAGGAAAACGCGAGAGCAGTGTCAAGCCAAGGTTAGAACGGGACCTCGGTCTTCTGGCGAGGTTCCGTTTTGTTTTGGGAGCCTCAGGAAGAGCGGCCGTCAGAAATGCGTCTACAGGGGGTAAACTTATGAAGAAGATTGTCATCGTAGGCGGCGGCTGGGCTGGCAGCGCGGCCGCGGTCGCTGCCAGAAAGGCGGGCGTCCAGGTTGTTCTCTTGGAGCGAACCGACTCGCTTCTCGGGACCGGTCTAGTCGGGGGCATCATGCGTAACAACGGCAGGTACACGGCCGCCGAAGAGATGATCGCAATGGGATGCGGCGACCTGGTTACTATCACGGATAGTTGCGCGAGACACCGGGGCATCCACTTTCCCGGCCACAACCACGCCAGCTTGTACAATGTCGGCACGATCGAGCCGCTGGTTAAGCGATACCTAACAAGCCTAGGCATAGATGTCCGGCTCCATCAAAGGGTTACATCTGTAAGGAAGGTAGGAAGAAGGCTAGAAGCATGCATTACGGGACTAGGAGAGACCTTCGAAGGCGATGCGTTTGTGGATGCCACCGGTTCGGCGGGGCCCCAGGTTAACTGCGTGAAACTGGGGAACGGGTGCTGCATGTGCGTTCTTCGGTGCCCGTCGTTCGGCGGTAGGGTAAGCCTGACAGGACTTTGCGGCATTCAGGAGATGGTTGGACGGGCGGCCTCCGGTAAGTTAGGTTCAATGAGCGGAAGTTGTAAGATTCTCAAAGAGTCGTTGGCGCCTCACATCGTGCAGGAATTGGACTCAACCGG
>DAIRWA010000037.1:4783-5693 GCA_036802545.1 Bacillota bacterium
GTGTCTCTGTGATCCCCATCCCCAAGGAACTGGGGGAGAAGGACGTTACTTTCAAGGCGTGCCAGCAGTACGCGCTTCAGGAGTACAGAGAGAACATAGTGCTCTTGGATACTGGACACGCGAAGTTGATGGCCCCTTTCTTTCCCCTGGAGGCGCTAAGAAAGATCCCGGGCATGGAATTTGCCAGGTTCGAGGACCCTTACGCAGGAGGCAAAGGCAATTCTGTCCGATATATGGCCATAGCGCCGAGGGATGACGCTCTGAGAGTGGAAGGGATGGACAACCTGTTCTGCGGCGGCGAGAAAGCCGGCACTTTGGTAGGGCACACTGAAGCCATGCTGACCGGTTCCCTCTCGGGGCGAAACGCCGCTCGTTTCGCTGAAGGGCAGGTTCCGGTTGTCCTTCCTGAAACCCTAGCGTGCGGAGACATCATAGCCAAATGCAATAGGGACATGCGCTTAGGTCCCGGTCTGTCGGCAAAGTACACGTTTTCGGGTTCTGTTTACTTCGGCCACATGAAAGACGCCGGCCTCTACACGGACGACCCTGAGGTAGCGCACAGGCGAGTCAGAGAAGTCGGGTTCGACGGTTTCTTCGGCCCGAACCGGTTTCTAGAAGAGTGCGCGGCAACTATCTAGTCTCCTGAAAGGAGGTAAGCAAATGGCAAACGATAAGACATTGTCTCTCGGGTCGGTATCGGACAAGTCTGTTCAAATAGCTGCAGGAGCGGTGACGAAAGTCATGGACGTAATCGAAGCCCTGGACCGCATAACCGGCGGGAGGGTGGTCAAAGGCACAGGCTACGTAAACCGCTGCGATTCGCCTTTCGTCGTAACGAAATCCTCGAATATCCCAGGGAAAGCCATTGCGGAGACGCCGGGCCTAGTGTTCGGAGATCCGGATGCGATGG
>DAIRWA010000037.1:5703-12036 GCA_036802545.1 Bacillota bacterium
CAGTATCCATGACTCTCACCGAATCTCAATTGGAACTCTGCTGTGCCTTGGGAATCGACGCGGTGGTATGCCACCACCCGGTGGCCGACGCGGCCAATTCGGGAGGAGTCCCACTAAAGAGCTACCTATCCCTGTACGGAATTTCAGTTTTCGAGCTGCATGAAGCATTCCACGGGCTTCACCCCGGACTGCCCTATATCCACGGCCACAAGGCTTTCCGGGTGGATATCGCTTACGGCGGGATTCCCGGCAACATCGTGAATGTCGGCAAGGCGCTTCCCGAGATCCGGACAGTGGGAGATATAGTTCGGCGCCTACGGGACTTCTCTGGAATAGAGGAGGAACTGGCTATCCTGGAGACCGAGCGGAAAGTGCGGCATTCTGCCGGCATTCAGGAGACCAACGCCTGTACCGGACCTATTATCCTAAGTGGGAGCGGCGAAACACCCGTAGGTACCGTTCTCCACATATTCCCTCATACAGGTTTCACCGTGAAGCATCTGGAACAGGCGCTTTCGGAACATCCGGACATCGATACCATCGTCGCGAGCATCAGCAGAGTTCGGCCGGACCACCCTCTGGTTTCAGCGGCACGCGAGAGAGGTCTGGCGTTCGTTTGCGGCAACACCCACGCTATGGAGATCTTCGAGAATGGCCTCCCGCTGGCTTTTGCCTTGCAGGACCTCTTGTCCGGCGTGGAGGTGTCGGTGTTTCGGGAGCGTGTCACCGCTACCATACTAAGCGAGACAGGAAACCCGCGAATACGTGACTACGGCATACAGATAGCCAGGACCTACTTAGTGCCCGATAGGCGGTAAACTCTTTGGTTTCGTCGGCGTGTCTTGCGTATCCGAGTCCATCAAAAGGAGGTATATACGTGAACCCCGAAGTTCAAGGCTCTCCTGGCCCAAAGAAGGAACTGTCCAAGGTGGAAATCACCGGTCTGATCGTCTTGGCGGTATCCCTCATCGGACTGTTCGTCAACCCCGGGTTCGTCGGAGGCATTTTTGACGCGATGGTAAACAAAGCCAAGAGTATAGTATCAGATGTCTATTTGGTTGGGACGCTGGGAACCGCGGTTATCTGCTCGGTAATGACGGGTAGAGTCCTGGAAAGGCTCGGACTCACCGACGCGCTGCTCAGAGTGTTCATGCCTCTGGCCAGGATAATGCGTATCAACCCGGCGGTGGTCGTCCCGGGCGTCTACAACATTCTTGGCGATATTAACGCTGCGGGCAGGATCGCCGGGCCGGTGCTCAAGAAAGCCAAGGCCACTAAAGACGAGCAAAAGATAGCTATCTGCACTATGGTGCAGTCCCAGCAATCTTTTTCCACGTTCATGTTGGGACTTATCGCGTTGACCAGTGCGGGAGTCTGGGCTTTTCCGGTTGTCGTTATCGGCCTCTTTCTGCCTCTCATAGTGGTTCCTTGGGCGCTGTCGAAGACCTTGTGGCGAGACACAAAGTCGACTGAATTCACCGATATTCCGAGGATGACACCCAACACAAAACCCATGGACACAGTGTTTGGCGGGGCGAGAGAAGGAGCCGAACTTATGTTCTTGCTCCTGGTACCCGCCGCGGCTGTGATCTTTGCCGTCATAGGGGCCCTAGACTATGTGGGGGTATGGGCCGGAATACAATCAGCAATGACGTCATTCTTCGAATCAGTAAGCATTGAACCCCAGACCGGCCTTCTCTCGGTTCTAGCCAGCCCTACACTGGCGATGAACACCCTTAAGGGCATAGCGGCCACCCTGGATCCCCGTCTTGTGGTCGGCTCATTCATCCTTGCCGCCTCGGGGCTCCCGCTTCAGGTAGTGTTTGGGCAGATCCCGGCGGTGTGGAGCCAGGCTTCCGACCTCAGCGGTACCGAAGCCATGGGCGCCGCCATTCTAGGGACCGTGTTGAGGATACTCACCGCGATAGCCATGGCTCTGTTCATCACGCCTCTTCTCATATAGAAATAGAAAGCGCATCTTGCGGAGGTCATCCGCGCGAAAGGGCCCCCGGACGTACCGGGGACCCTTTTCTCGGAACGCGTGACCGTAGATCCCTATAGCTCGCGTCCGGCCATCGTTTTCGTCAGAGCCTGGAGAACGAAAGGCTCTAGCGACACCAGGTATTCTCCTCGTCCGACCCACTCGATCTTCACGTCGGGTCTAGATAGCGGGATATCAAAGGTCTTGCCGTCGATATGGAGTTTGATCGCGAAAACCTTAGTGAACACCCCGGCGTCAAGAGTCAGGTTTGTCTTAACGCGTAACCGCAGATCATCTCCGACTTCAAGTCCGGTGACCGCCTCTCTTGGTCCCGGCGCGCTCACGCTCCCCAATCCCAGCGCGGCACTTAAGTTGTTCATCTGATGCCTACAGGTTCTCCCTGTGGCCCCCACCCGCCTCTCCGCAAGTATGGCGCCATTGAATAGGAAGTAATCGGAGCCGATTGTATCTTCCAGCGGAATGCCGTTTCTTTCGAGGTTAAGAGCCATGAAGGAGGTATCGTCGAAGAACACGGCCATCTCGCAGATCGTTTCTGCCGATAACAGCATTGAATGTCTCCCCCCAAAGGTATCATCTCCGGTCAGGACGAAGACCGGTCAGCCCATGATATGGGCGAGAGGCAAGTGTGGTGTCTTGGATCGTTCGGGGAAAACCGCCTAGATGCGAACAGTTGGGGAACCGCCGGACATGACGGTCTCATACACCTCTACCACCTGAGCGGCCATCATGTCCATGGAATGACGGCTCAGGATTGTCTCCCGGCCCCATTTGCCCAAGGAATCGCTCAGGGCCGCGTCCGACAGCAAACGCTCGATCTCAAAGGCAATAGCTTCGGGAGTGGAAGGGCGAGGGGCACCACGCGAAGTGAAGTTTCGGTCTTCAAGAGCCTCATGATTCTCGGGACCGGCAATTCCGAACATGCCATCGGGTCCGACTACTATGGCGGGTCTTCCGGCCGCCATGCCCTCCAGAACCACCCTAGACATGCCAACCACCAGATCTGACGCTTGGTACATTGGCGATGTGTCCAGCACAAATCCTGGGCACAAGACAGCTTTTCTCCCGGCTAAGCGGTTTACCCTTTCGGCGCGTTGGCGGACCTCAGCGAGCCCATCGCCGTCGCCGGCGACTATCAAGACCATGCGTGGATGCTTTGCCAGAAGAGACGAGATCGCGTCAATGACTTGTCCTGCCGTTGCCGACAATCCCGCGTTCATCCGGGAAGCGTAGACCACCACCGGGCCCAACCCGGGCTCTACGCCAAAGGAAGCTTTCGCCTTGGTTGATTCCTCGTGAGATGGCGGCCTGTACGTCTCAGTATCAATGCCGTTTGGGGCGACAACCGTCTTCTCAGGATCGAAACCGAACTCATCGATGACGTAGTCCTTGACGTCCTGGCTGACCGCGATAGTCAAGTCGCCCGGCTTGGTAAACATATTCCAAAACACGCCCGACACATAAGTGCCATGGTAAGTGGTTACCAGCTTGATGCCTTTTCGCCGACAAATACCCGTCGAAAGCCAAGCCGGAATCCTGGCGTGGGCGTGAACGATTCTAATGCCTAAATCATCGATCAGAGCAGATATTCTCTTGGCTGCTTCCAGCATCTTTAGCGGGGACCGAGAATGAAGAGGCGCAGAATAATGGCTGATTTGGGAAGATGAGAGGTCCGCTACACGCCTGCCTCCATTGGATGCGACGTATACGGGCCATCCGGCAGCTCTGAGGCTCTTGGCCAACCCGACTACCTGAGTCTCCACGCCCCCGATGTCCAGACTCATAGCGAGCTGCAAGACCGGCACCGTCTCGTTTTCGTTGGTCAAGATCGTCATCACTCACTCTCAAATCTGCCCATGAACAGGCTACTCGTCATAGGCTTCTCGGTCAAGTGACAACTGCCAAATCTCCAGTCCGCGGAAGCCACCTTCACCTCTACTGGGAAAGTGGATCCGAAGGCTCCTGGTCTCCTGGCATCCCGCATAAGCGATAACCGCGGTTAGGCGGTTAGAAGGAAGAGGAAACCGGCGTCTTTTGGATAATCAGTGTGTTAGACTAACGTTCGTGCCTTCAATCAGACGACAGCAACCGCTAGTCGATTAACGCTCTGGAGGTATAGTCCTTGAGAAAAAGAGAACTTGGAAACACAGGGATGTCTGTAACCGAGCTTTGTTTCGGGGTCCTGCCCATGGGGCCAAATCAATACGGGCTTCCGCCGGAAGAAGGCGGATCTCTTATCCGAGCAGCCGTGGAACGAGGAGTGAACTTCCTAGACACGGCTCAGTCGTACCGGACATACCCTCACATGCGGCACGCTCTCCGGGCGCTTCTGGACCACGGCCAAGATGTGGTTATCTCCACAAAGTCACACGCCAAGACCTATGAAGACATGTCAGCGGCGGTGGAAGAAGCTCGGAAAGCGCTGGATAGGGATGTCATCGACCTATTCTTGATCCATGCGGCCCGCGAGGACTCCGGGGTGTTTCGGACTAGGCGAGGAGCCCTAGACTGCCTCGTGGATTTGAAGGCTCGTGGCGTGATAAGAGCCGCGGGAGTGTCGACCCACTCGGTCGATGTCGTCAGAGCCGGGAAGTCCATGAGCGAACTCGATGTCATATTTCCCATAATTAACGTCACCGGCCTGGGCGTACTCCATGGTACGAGAGATGAGATGGCGGAAGCCATAAACGACGCAGCCAAGGCGGGGAAGGGGCTTTTTGCCATGAAGGCCCTTGGCGGAGGAAACCTTTTGGCAGACCGTAAAGCGGCCCTTGACTATGTGCGAAACATGCCTGGGATTTCTTCCGTAGCTGTGGGAATGGTGACAAAGGACGAATTGGAGATGAATTGCCTCCTGTTCAGGGACGAACAGGTACCCGCAGACCTGGCCGAACGTACATGGCGTCAAAAGAAGCTCATAGTTCAGCCATTCTGTATCGGTTGTGGAATGTGCGTTGAGACTTGCCCTAATTTCGCCATGACGGTAGTGGATGGAAAGGCGGTCAACGACAAAGCCAAATGCATCCTATGCGGATACTGCGCGCCGGTCTGTCCCGAGTTTGCGATTAGACTCGTGTAGAACGCCCGTTCATGTTCGTCCATCCTAAAAGGAAGAACGGCGCTCCCAGCAATAGAGCCGTGGCGGAGCCGGGCTGTACTCGCCGGGTAACGAAGGCGGTGACCGTATCTCTGACCGTCGTGTGATTGGCGGCAATCTGTCTCCCGCTTGCCATAGTGCGGCCGCCTCCAAGTCGATGGTCTATCCAAGAGCTTTCTTACGTTTTCTATTGCCGCAAGGTCCCAACATATGCTTCCAGCGCCAAGTCGCCAGAAAGCGTATAATTGGTCAGAAGACAATGACGCCCACAAGGCACAGAAAGGAACAGTATCGGTGACCGGGACACTCATCAATATAGGGACCGTGTTATTCGGCAGCCTGGTAGGGATAGCGATCAGGGGAAAACTCCCGGAGCGTGTTCGATCCACAGTTGTGGACGGGCTGGGGCTTGCCACAATCGCCATCGGGCTAGAGATGACCCTAAACACTGACAATGCCGTGATTATGTTGGGCAGTCTCGTTCTTGGGGGAATCGTAGGCGAGGCCTTGGACCTAGACGGGGCGGTGACAAGGCTGGGCGAAACAATGGAACGTCTGGTCGAGAAGAAGCAAGGAGCCAATGCAGGGGGTGCTCAGGCTGGTCAAAGCGGCAGGTTTGCCAGGGGGTTTGTGGCGGCGAGCCTCATTTTCTGCATCGGTCCGATGGCCATCATGGGCTCGATCCAGGACGGGTTATCGGGCGACTACACCATGCTGGCGGTAAAGTCCATGCTTGACGGGTTCACGTCCTTGCTGTTTGCGTCGTCTTTCGGCATCGGCGTCGCGTTTTCCGTTATACCTATAGCGGTATACCAAGGTGGCATCACTCTGTTGGCCGGGTTTTTCCAGAACCTGCTTACAGACGCCATGATCGCCGAATTTACGGCTACCGGGGGAATCCTTGTCTTCGCCATCGGCCTCGGCACCCTGGGCATAAAGAAGATCAGAGTCGCCAACCTGCTGCCGGGGGTGTTCTTGGCACCCCTCATCGTCTACATTGTCTCTCGCTTCTGATATAATCCATATTTGATGTGCGTTCTAGACCTGACAGACATACTAAGTTTCTTCCCAGAGGAGAATTAGGATGAACCGGCTTTCGTCACGGGTCTCCGTGATTAAGCAGGACCTTCTAGATACGGGTCCCCAGAAACCCCAGTTTTTAAAGACCGAGCGGAACATACGTAGGAAGACGGTGGTTAATTGGCGGACGTAGCTTACAGCAAAACCCCAGACGAAC
>DAIRWA010000038.1:0-12013 GCA_036802545.1 Bacillota bacterium
CCTTTCATACACTGGAAGATGGCGGCCGCGGTATCTTCCGGCACTCCCTTTCCCACCGACTTTTGGACGAATAGCTTTCCTATCTTGTTCATCTCTTCCCCGGAACGCATGTGAGTCATGACGCGGCGCAAACCGTCTGCTTCTCCGGGAGTAAATCCGGCGATTGTAGTTGCGATTTCGATAACCTGCTCTTGAAAAAGGATGACTCCGTATGTCTTTTTCAAGATAGGTTCAAGCCTTGGCTCCAGGTAAGTCACGTCTTCCAAGCCCTGACGCCTTTTGATAAAAGGTTCAACCATATCGCCCTTTATCGGGCCGGGCCTTATGAGAGCGACGCTGGCTACTATATCCTCTATGTTATCGGCGTTAAGCCTGGATTGGAGAGCGCGTTGAGCCGGGCTTTCCAGTTGAAACACTCCAACCGTGTTCCCCGTCCGCAGCTTGGCATAAGTCCGCGCGTCATCCAGCGGAATCTTGTCGTAATCCACGGGAGCGTTCTCTCTCAGATACCCCAGGGAGTCTTCTACGGCTCCCAAAGTCCTTAGGGACAAGAGGTCTATTTTGACCAAGCCCAGGTCTTCGACGTCGTCTTTGTCAAACTGGACTATAGTGACGCCTTTGGCGGACCTCTCGATAGGACTTAGCCAGCTCACCGGATTTCTGGATATGACCAGTCCCCCCAGGTGCGTGCTTAGGAACCTGGGGAGATCCGCGATCTTTTCAGACGCTTGAAGCAGCGCCTTTATCTTTTTTTCGGGTATATTCAAGTCTTTAAGTTCGGGGAGCAAGGAGAAAGCTTCGCTTACGGGCATTGACCGCATGTACGGCAGCCTTTTGGCTATGGAGTCCACTTCTTCCGGCGAGTAACCCATGACTTTTCCCACATCTCTTATGGCGGAACGTCCCTGAAACGTGTTGTACGTGGCAACGGAGGCAACGTGATCATCCCCATACTTCTTATAGACGTAGGATGAGACTTCGTCTCTTCTCCGAGCGTCGAAATCCACGTCTATGTCAGGCTTCTCGCCCCTTTCCAAACTCATGAACCTCTCGAAAAGCAGGTTTTGGGCTATAGGGTCAACATCGGTTACTCCAAGGCAAAACGCTACCGCCGAATCCGCGGCGGATCCCCTGCCCGCATGCCTAATGCCTTCCCTTTGAGCGAACCTTACCAAGTCCCATACCACGAGGAAGTAATCCTCGAACCCCAGCTTCTCGATGACATACAATTCGTGGTCCAAGCGGGACCTAATCTTCTCGGTTATCCGTCCGTAACGAGATACAGCGCCTTCGGAGACCAAATGGCGTAGGAATGCCCTGGCGGAACCGTACTTCTGCGGGAAATCATATGACGGGAACGTGGGTTCTCCCAGTTCCAAGGGGCACTGGCACTCCGCGGCTATTTCCGAGGTCATATCCAAAGCCTCTTTGTATCCCCCACCGCCGTGTTCTCCGGACCCTCCTTGTCCTGCGTGTCCCCCATGTCCTCCGTATCCTCCGAATTCCCGGTACATCTCTTCTTGACTCTTCAAGTAGTTTTCAGCGTTTAGCCGCCTATGCCGGTGCACGTCCTCAAGTTTGGTTAGGGTCCTTACGCAAGTCAGTATGTCGTGGATGTAGAAATCCTCTTTGTTCAGGTAGTGAACGTTGTTGGTCGCGACGGTCCTAAGTCCTCGCGAATGGGCTAACTCGAGAAGACCCCTGTTGAGACCGGAAGAGCCAGGCAACAAAGTCTCGGACAACTCTACGAACAGAGATTCCCTCCCCCAGATATCCTCGTATGTTTCTACGGCCCTTCTGGCTTCGTCGAAATTTCGCCTCAAGATGAGAGAGGGTATCAGGCCGCGCCTACAGCCTGTTAGAGCTATTAGCCCTTCGCTGTGATTCCTGAGGCTCTCCATTCCGACCCGAGGTTCTTTTCTGGCGCTTCCCAAGTGGGCTTCGGTTAGAATGGCGCACAAGTTCCTGTATCCTTGGTTGTCCCGACACAAGACCGTCAAGTGACTTCCGTCTTGCATCGTCAGTTCGCACCCTACTATGGGCTTTATCCCGAACCGCCTTGCCGCCTTGATAAAGCGAACGGTCGCCGACAAATTATCGTGGTCCGTGATGGCCATGGCGTTCATGCCCAGTTCAGCCGCCCTACCAACCAGGTCGGGTATCTTGGAAGCGCCGTCTAGAAACGAGTAAGGACTATGAACGTGCAGGTGAGCAAACATATCTTAGTCGCAGACCTTCCTAATCATAGACCTTGTAAAGGTTCCAATGCTTTTTCTCGGTATAAACTTCGTAGACTCCCCCTTCGGGAGATGAAATTCGAAAGAATACCTTTTCGGCGTCACCTTCCCACCAACGCCCGATCTCTTTCCACTTATCTATAACTTTTGAGACGTTGACCCACCGCTTGAACCAGAAAAACCGCTTCGGGATCTCTTTTTCCGCCACCATAAGCACCGGTTGATCGATTATCTTGGACACTTTGTATCAGCCTCCGTTCTCTCCGCCCTTGAAAGGTCATCTCGCCTCGTTGAAATCTAGCCCTCGACCTACCATCCGGCCTGACCACCCGCCCGACCACCCGACCCAACATCTAGCCAGTCAGGCTAGTCGCCCAGCCGAGCATCCAACCTAGTAGCCGCTAGCCACTCAATCTAACCGCCTACCGCTTGCCCAACTTCAATCCTCATAGGATCCCAAATAGAGAGCATTTGCTCGCGCCTCATGACCTCCGGCTTGAAACGCCTGTCTTCCTTATCTTTCTTCCCCCAGGCAACTGTGTTTTGGCCGAACTTCCCCTCTAACCCATCCAGAGCGAGACCCAATGAAACCGGGATAGTCTGAGTTTTTGTTTCTCGTTCCAAGGATCCGAATAAAGACACCGGCTTGGGATGCACAGCGGCAAGATCTGAGACGGTCAAGCAAAACCCGGTCACAGATGGATTCTGTGACATTAGGGAGCTATTTCCTAAGATCATCTCTTCGAGAAGGCTTTTCACCGACAAACGGAGGGATTCCAAGGCACAAGCGGTTCTGGCTAGTTTTCTCCGACGCGAAAGGGTAGAGAAATCGCCGGTAAGGGACAGTTCAAGTGTTTGGCAACCCAACCCCTTCTCGGTAAGTTCTTTGGTCATCTCACGCAGTTTGGGTTCAAACATCTCGATGTGGGGCACAACAGCCTCTTGGAAGTTGGTGTCGCGGGAAATGACCACAGATGGATAGAGGGGTTTCACCGTTGACCTATCGTCACCATTTGCCCAATCTTTGACTAGGTAAGCCCAATCTCCAATCTGGCGCGAAAGATCATAGGCCCCGACCTTTTGGATGTCTTTAATCTTCTTCAGGCCTAAGGAAGTAAGAGTAGAAATGACTTCGGGAGGAACCTGCCACAAAAGCCGCAGGGGAGCGTTGGCTAAGAAAGCCTTTTCTTTGCCGGCCTCTATCTCTGCCCGAAGGTAGTTTTCACCTTGACTTATGGTTCCCCACGCAATTTCCCCAGGCAATACCCTTTTATTAGATCGGTTGGCTTTGTTGGCGGCTTGGTTAGCGATGTATTGGTCTGATAACCAGATGGCTCCTGATTTGGCCACCATCTTCGAACGGCTGCTCGCCACGAACGCTTTATAGAACATGCCGCTTAACGCCGGAAAGAAAGACGCAATTGGAATGTCGCTGGGCAAAGCGATGAAAACTCCGCTCCCATCTTCCGACGGTTCCAGGAATGGGCTTGCGGTAGCCAGCACGTCAAGTATGCCTTTTAGGTGGTTCAAGTGGCCGGCATCGTTTGCCGCGCTATTAACCACTCGGCAACCCGGCGCGGCGATCTTTGCCTGGCGCAAAGTATCCCCTGGCCGAACCCCGCTTTTCCAGGCTTTTTTATCGCAATCTCGCACAATGCCCCGGCCCATAACTACCAGAGGCACCTCGGGGTTAAGGCCCCGGGAAGATCTTTCGTTGTGAGCTTCAGCGCCTATGAAAGTGAGGTATGATACTACTTGACCCATTGGCGATCACCTGTTCGTATTGAACATCTGTTTGTATTCTATGCCCTTGGGTGGCCAGTGTCAACCAGGAAAAAACAGGATGTGTCGCTCTGTGACGAGCAGCAAAATGTAGCCGGACAAGACAAGGGGTTTCGGCACCATTGGAGAAATCTGTGTCAAACAGCAAAAAGGAGCGTTTTCATATGACCCAAAGAGAACTGGTCGAAAAGCACCTTCTAGCCCTGCTCGAGCTATCCGGAGTCTCCGGCCGCGAGGCACCCGTCGTAAGGTACATGGAAACCCAGCTTCGGCCTCTCGTAGATGAGCTCCGAATCGACCCGATGGGAAACGTCTTCGCCGTCAAGAAGGGCAAACGGAAGGGCCCCCGCCTGCTCTTGACAGCTCATTCCGATGAAATCGGGCTCATGGTAAAAAGCGTTGAAAAAGACGGATTCATACGGTTCATCAAAGCAGGCGGAGTGCAAGACAATCTGCTTCAAGCCCGCCTCGTCCAAGTAGCCGGAAGGATGGGCATCGTAGGTGCCAAGGCCGGCCATCTGGCCTCCGAAAAGGAACGTTCAGAAGTCAAAAAAGCGTCCGAGCTGTATATAGACATCGGGGCCAAGTCCAAGGAAGAAGTGGAAGCCCTCGGCATTAAAGTCGGGACACCCATATCCTTCATCTCCCCGCCCCGGTTCATCACCGAGGATCTCGTCGTCTCCAAAGCCCTGGATGACCGCATAGGCTGCGCTTTGACCATTGCCCTCCTGGAAAGCCTCAAAGATGGGGACTTCAACGGCCAACTCCACGCAGTTATTACGGTTCAGGAAGAAGTGGGGTTGAGAGGCGCCAGGGTCGCCGCGTTCGCGTGCAACCCGGATTTGGCCATCGCCCTGGATACAATCCCATCCGGGGACACGCCTGACACGAGCCTCACGAGAGACTTGAATGTCTCCCTGGGCAAGGGGCCGGTCCTCCAAGTGACATCGGGAGGAACCGCTCTGTTCGCCGACTCGACGGTTCTGACCCTTTTGGAGGACGCTGCCAAAGTTGCAGGAGTCCCCTATCAGCCGGTGATCTTTACCGGAGGGAATACGGATGCCACCGCCATGCAACAAGTCGGCTCGGGAATTCCGGCCGGAGCCGTCACGATTCCCAGACGGTACTCGCATTCTCCGGTTGAGCTTATGAATATGGAAGACGCGATGGGCGCTCTGAGGCTGCTGGAAACCCTAGTGTTCAGAATGCCTGAGACAATTCGGTGGAGATTCCCCGGCGAGTAGAAAGTGAACTGATCCTGGCTTGGTGGAATTATGAGACCCCTCAACCCTTCGGGCTCACTGGGCTCTCAGGGTCCTTGGGACTTGTAGGACGGCAAGACTCCAGGGAGCTCCGGCTTATCGGAACATTAGGAGCGGATTGAAGTAGGGTGACAGAGAGACTAATTGGTTCACTGTCAGCCGTCGAAATTGATATCGGTTTTTTCTCGTTGCGCCAAAGACAGGTCTTCTATAAGAAGAGTGAATGCTGCCAACAGCAAAATAGACTTGCCTAAAGTGGCAAAACTCACATACATCATCTTTCCACCGACAAACCAGAGCGCAGGTTCACTTCTAGTGAGCAATGCAGTCTGGGTCACCGTTTCAGACAGCGTTACTACCATGCCACAATAGATGCCGATTTGGAGCAATATTCCGGTTATCAGTGATAGCCCAACAACGCACATCGCCGCGCTCAGAATTTGCGGAAGACTCACACACCACTCATCTGGCACGGTCTTCCAGCTGGTTATCGCGTGCCTAAACGCGCTCTGATTCGTAGCCCCCATCCACGAAACCCAGAGGCAGTAACCTCCGGTGGCCAATCTAGCTGCCCTAGACAGAACCTGCTCGTAAAGACTAGCTCTCCGCAACTGTCCCATCTTCGATCCTCACCACTCGTCTGGCCCTGTTAGCGACGACCGGATTATGCGTAACTACCACTAGAGTGCGCCTGTCCTTGCTGAGATCATCGAAAAGACCCAATACCTGAGCTTGCGCCTTGGAATCGAGGTTGCCGGTAGGCTCATCGGCCAGCAATAGATGGGGACCGTGAACAACCGACCGGGCAATGGCCGCTCGCTGCTGTTCGCCGCCGCTTAGTTGGTCGGGGTAGAATGCGGCCCGATCCGAGAGCCCTACTTGAGTGAGAGCGCCCATTGCTCTGGCCATTCTGTCGCGCTTGGATACTCCTGCATAGCGCAAAGGTAAGCATACATTTTCCAAGACCGTGATGCTGTTGATGAGATTGAAGGCCTGAAACACGAAGCCAACAAAGGTTCTACGAAACTCAGTAAGGTCGCCATCCCGAAGAACACTAAGATCCTTGCCGTCGACCACACATTTCCCACTACTCGGCGAATCAAGCCCACCAATAATGCCAAGAAGGGTTGACTTACCCGAACCGCTAGGTCCAGTTATGGCAAGATACTCCCCATCAAACACTCGAAGCGACACCGAACGCAATGCGTAGACACAAGTCTGGCCGCTCTGATAGCGTTTGCTTACGGAGTCAAGACGCACAATTTCACCCATGGATGACACCTCTATTCACTGGAGCACAAATCAACCAGATTGGCAAACCCATACTCTGTGTAACCGACCATCTTCGAGATGATACTGCCTTCCTCGTCAACAACAAATGCTGTCGGCAAAGCTGAGACGTCGTGTTTGATCCGGATCTCACCGCTTACGTCGTAGATGACCGGGATAACGATCCCGACTTCGCCCAGGAGTTGATCGATATCCTCTTGCGGTGAACTAGTGACACCCAGAACTCGCACGTGGCGTCCAGAGTCAGTTGTCGTCTTGAGTTCTCCGAGTTCCACTTTGCAGCCTGAACACGTACTGGAAAAATGAAGGACCAGCCACGGGCCACGGGAAGCCGCCATAATCTCAGAAGCCTCTTGTCCCTTCTTCTCGTCCAGTAGCATTGGCAACTGTTGGCCCGTCAAGAGAAGATTGAGATCTGACTTCTCCAGCCGAGTGCCTTCGGCGAATTTCGCCAGTACCGCTGCAAAACCGGCGGCAAGCTCTCCGGCAACCTCACCGCGAGCGCCGACTACCTCCAGTCCTTCCCCAACAAAGAGTAGCCGCGGAAAAGCAACTACGTCGAGACTCTGTGCGAGCTTGCCAGCTGGGTCCGTCAAAACAGTAACCCGCTCAAACCGCAACTCATTCAAGGTTTCCTGAGCAGGCCTAGATTGGCAAATCAAGACTATCGAGAGACTTGAGTCATCTGGCAGACAATCCATAGCAACCCGGACTAGAGGCACCGTTTCGGACGCATCTCCGCTAGCTAGAATTAGAAGAAATCGGCAACTGCTCAATGACAGTAAATCGTGCTGAGTACCCGCTACATCAGTCAGCGTGACCTTTGGAAGCCGTAGGGGAGACGTAGACACGCCACTAGGGGCATTTGGCGCCTCGGATCCGTAATGGTGGGCTATCATCAGGAACAACCCGGCGCACAGCATCAAGAACCCCGCTTGATGCACTCTTGATAGTCTCATCTTCTTCATACTTTCATCACCTCTGAGGGTTTCCTCGAACTTGCATTGATAGCCGGATAGATCCCTCCAGTTACTGCCGCGATTGTTCCGCAGATACACGCGGCCACCACTAATCCAGCGACAGCGTCCATCGTCACTGCAACACTGCTGTCAAGTAACTGAAGCACAGGAATCGCAACGCACAGACCTAGCAGCGCGCCTGCTAGAGAAACCACTAATGCTTCAGTCATGAATAACGTCACTATACCCCGCTTGCTTTCGCCCAATGCCCGGCGGATGCCAATTTCTCGTGTGCGCCCAATTGCCCTAACCATCATCAAGTTGTTCACGCCTACTGCCGCGATGACCAGGGCGATGATCCCGATGAGCCCGAACACTCTGTCCAATCGGGCACGCAAGACAGACATCCCTTCGATTCCCTGTAGATATCTCTCTACTAGGGGTTGGGCGAACGATATATAAGCAGTTCTGAGATAGGATTCCGTTGCTTGTATCAGTCGATCCACAGCCGCACTGTCTTCGGCCTCTAGGAGGAGGCACGAGTCCATTTCATGGCGGAGCGCCAAATCATCAGCTAGTTGGGCAGATCCAGAGGGAATCATTAAGCACGCATCTCGATCTACCACAAGATCAAGGACTCCCTTCGGCCTGGCCTCAATCACTCCAACCACAGTAAACAGAGTTGTGCCGCCTATTTGTATGGTCTGGCCTATGGGATTGGCTTCCCCGAAGATGTCGTTCGCCACGCGGGCACCAAGCACGCATACGGCAGCGGCAGCGCCATCGTCGGCTTCATCCATGAGCCTCCCTTTGCCAGCTCTGAATCCAAGTAGGCTTGAGTAGCCTGGTGTGCACAGGACCACCTGCCCGGTCCGAACATCGTCTGTGGGGGACTTGGCAAAAACAGCTGTCATAACCTGATACCAAGCAACCTCAGATGCTTCCGTTGCCTCCTCAATCTCACGGGCTAAACCCTCAGTAATGGCAACCTGCAGACCGGGTGTACTTTCCCTGTCAAAAGGGTCTGGGTTCCTAACCGTCACAAGTCGGTCTCCTACAGAGGCCAAATACATGCCTACCCTTTCCTGGGTGACGTATCCGCTCCCAACCATAAGGCAGATGGCGACAACACCGATGGCCATGGCGATGACCGACAAGGCGGTCCGAACATCCGGGACAAAGCCTCTCCTATCACGCCATCCCACATCCTCTCTCATTGCTCGGGCAGGCGGGATCTGTGCAGCTTTGACCCCGGGATAAACGCCTGCGATAAGCATCCCCAAGATGGCGATCCCGCCTCCCTCAAGCACTGGTACCCATCCAATTACAACCTGCTCACCAAAGAGCGATTGGAAGACACCCCGACTTACGAATGCAAGTCCAACCCCCCCTACGCATCCCAGCACCCCAAGACCCACAGTCAGGAGAAGGACTTCCATAGCGATCTGCAAGCGCGACGAGCCTATTGCCCGCTTGGTTCCGATACTGCGCGTTTCTGCCATTACGTTCACCAGAAGCAGGTTCGCGCAATTCACCATCGAGATCCCGAGAACAGCCAGAGTCGCAGCGCGCAGCCCTCCGGTCACCGTTGTCTTCACGCGAGCATAGACGAGTCGCGCAACGCTCTGAAGCATGATCTCAGCGTGCTCTCCCTCCCGATCATAGTGCGCAAGCACCTCCAGGGTCTGATCCATCGCTTCTTCGAGGAGACCGGGTTTGGACCTAATCCAGAACCTAATACCTGAGACAGGCAGGATCAACCTATCGCCCTGTGTCGTCTGCATGGGGCTCTCGTTCAAAATTACAGCATCCTCGAAAATACCTAATGGGACCATCAGCACGTCATCAACGCTTGGGTCGCCAGTCGTAGCGGCCACCCCGATCACCTCGAAAGCTCTGCCCGATGAGTGGGTGATTACCGAACCCACTTTAACACCGTTCTCAAACAGACTCGCACCCGCAATTGCCACAGGAAGAACCCGCTCCTCCTCAAGGGCGCTCAGGTCCCTGCCAAGAGCAATTCCAATTCCCCTTGCCGCCAGGTAATTTGCAGATACACCCATCAGCTTCAGCGGTGGTGTCTGCCTCTGACTCTGAGAACCACCCCCTACTATGATCATCGTGGTAGCCAACTCCACTGTCGGATATGTGGCGGCAGCCACTACTGAAGCTCCCGGGGCACGGTCACGAACCTGCGAAAGTGCTTCGAAAGGAAACTGGTCAACTGCTTTGTGAAGGCTGGCACCCTGAAAAGCAAAGGGCGAACCCACCCTGATTACCCCGAACACGTCCTGCGGCGCTCCCTCCGCGGAGGTCTCGATTCTGCTGCCTATTCCCCCCTCAATACCTATCACCAAAACGGCCAGGCATGAGGCCAACATGATGCATGTTAAGGTAAGTGCCAGAGGTAGCAGAGTTTTTGGTGTCCAGAATGCTCGCAAGGTGGTCCCCCCTCAAAGCAAACAAGCTATTGTCGCTACTTGGCGTGATCGCACTCAATGAGGAAGTCACAGGATGTGTAGGTAATCGGAACCCCTATCCAGGTGTCATCCTCGCACCAATACCAGTCGCGTGATTTCTCCACAACATAATCCGGCGTACTGCCTGGACCACAGCCATTGCAGTAGACTGTCTTCGAAAGTGGCTCGTTGTACACAAGATAGCAATCCACATCCGCAACAGCTCCAACTATTCCGGCATTGACTACAACCAAAATCAGAATCGCAATGAGAGCCAACACGCTTCTATTGCGCCCCATGGCCGCATCACCTCCCTTCCCTAAATCGTGCCCAGCAAAGGTCATCCAGGCCTGGCAAGATCTCCCGTCGCCTTCACCCTATGAGTGTCGTCCAGAGGCCAGATCGGTTTGGAGGTTGATAGACGATCCGCGGATGACTCCCTCGCCTCCATTTCCGCCTGCGACTGTAATACATTCTTCGGAACACTCTCCCAACATGAACGTCTAGTGATGTGAGTTTACATAGACGGTCGCAGATGTATTTGGCAAGGACACGCGGTCGCGTCGACGCATGAAGGAGGGGTTCACTTGCAGCGCACACACAGTAATGATGAACCAACCTTGTTAAAATTATGGCGTCTTGCATATCACACCGCAAATGGCATCTTGCGCGATCCACAGGAAAGCGAGGATATGGCGCAGGAGTCTATACTGGCATATATCTGCGAGATTCGAAAACGATCTGGTGAGAACCAGATTCGCTTCCCTGACTCATGGATTCGCGGCACAGCAAGGAATCTGTCACTAAAACACAGGTCCATGACGGCCCGTCTTGTTCCGTCTCTGTTGGATGCTCAGCAGGATACGACCACGACTGACATGTATCAGGCACTAGACCTTTTGCTCAGTGTGCCCAAGATCTATCGTACATCTTTTGAATTGCGGTATGTGCATGGAGCTACAATCAGGGACATCGCGAGAACACTCGGCGTCCCGGAGGGCACAGTAAAGTGGCGTCTCTATACAGCCAGAAAGTATCTTCGCCGGACGTACATGAACAGACAATCGAGTCAAGCGGATGAGCAAGACCCACCTACTACAGAATCCTCCAAACGCGGGAACAGAGTAAATGGTTCTGAGTTCATGGAGTCATAAGGCTTCCGCTATTTCTAGGTATGATCCGAGGATGAAACAACAGAGGTTTCTACGGTTTCTGCGGCGGATACATGCTGGTGTTCAGCCGCTCTGTCTTGAGGAGCGTATCGCCCTTTAGATACCGTACGCGCGTCTCCACGAGAAACCCGGGGCCGCCGAATCCCGGCGCCCGGGCGGGCTCGGCGGGTATCTCCTTTAGAATCGAGGATTCCACCTCAATCCGGAAATCGCCGGGGTCTTGGCCATATACTTTAGCGGTCAAAACGCCATCGACCGCGTAAATGGCCAGGACGAAAGGCGCGTCGCCGGCGTTATTCATCTTCATGTCGAGGTAGTCGTAGGACACAGTCGCATCCAAACCCAAAGGGACGTATGTGACCGGAAGTCCGTGGGCGTATCGCTCCTGGACCTTGAACCCCGCCTTCAACATGGCCACGTATAGGGTAGTCGAAACTTGACAGCCCCCGCCGCCGTAATCATCCACCAGACCGTCACCTATGATGACTCCTGCTTTAAGGTAACCCATCTCTTTGCTGCGCGGTCCCGTCGTCTTGTTAAAAGAGAACACCTGCCCCGGATTTACCGTGGTAGGCGTCAGTATACTGGAAGCTAAGGCGATGTTATGGGCTCGATTGTTCTTATCGGCATATCGCGTGCTGTATTCGGAGACGAGAGCCATGGGAAGGAAAGCCTCCAGATCGGTGGCAAGCACGTTAGGCGAAGTGATGCGCGCGGGGATCTCTATGGAATCCGGAATGTCATCCATGCTCACGATGTTGGTCAGGTCCAAGATCAAGGCCGCGATGTCCACTTGGCAGCCGTAGCGGTCGGGCAAAACCACCACTTCCCCGTCGGGAGTCAAGTGGTAAG
>DAIRWA010000039.1:0-11999 GCA_036802545.1 Bacillota bacterium
GAGTCCGGTCCTGAACTTCTGGGTGTAGGTGTAGATCCCGACTGCTCCAAGCGGCTGGTAAAAACCATCGACGAAACGGCGGCAAAGGCTCCAAGTCATACCCAAACCTCGGCAAAAACCTGCGCATCACTTCCACGTTGATGTAAGACATTAGTATTCCGGCCAAGACAAATGACCCCGGAATCACCCTAAGCAAAGCGTCCCTATCAGTGAGGAGCCGGATCATCTCCTGGAGTTGTGGACTGTCTCCTACGATTTTCTTGCTAAGTTCCATGCCTGCCCGGAAAGCTTCGAATGTCTGCTCGAAAACACCCAAGGGGGTAAGCCCCGAGATCAAATAGGTCGCCAAGAGGCCGGCTAGAGCGCCGACCACTACAGCTACCGACGTCAAGAAGAGTACAGCGGTGTAGCTGTAACGACGCATGACGGAATAGCCGAACACCAAACCTACCCAGCCAAAACCTATCCACAAGCTTGCGGCGGTGACCCACCCCATGAAAGGAAATAGAACCAAAGCCCCCACAATAGACGCCAAAATCCCCCACTTCACGCCGTGACGGATTACCGCTATCGCCACGGGCAATGGGGAAACCAAGCCTATCGCCATACCGATGACCGGTGTGTAGAACGCCAACAGCATAAGAACGGCGCTGAGGGTCGCCAGCATGGCGCTTTCAACCAAAGGTCTCGCAGAACCTCGCCTCAAAGACCCACCTCGCTCGGAAATTACACTACGGCGGGGCATCCGCTCAAGGGAGCCCCGCCTATACCCGTATTACCCGGCAATGTGACTGACTAAAAAAACCTACATCTGTACGCTTAGTCGATAGTATAGGGCATCAAAGCCATGACCCTGGCCTTCTTGATGCAGCCGGTAACCGTCCGTTGGTGGCGGGCACAGTTTCCGGTAATTCTTCTAGGAAGGATTTTCCCCCGCTCGGTAATATACCGGCGCAACCGGGGTACGTCCTTGTAGTCAATGTCGGTGATGCCTTCGACACAGAAGGCGCAAACGCGCTTCTTCGCCTTTCGGCCTCCTTCACGTCTCACGAGAAAACCTCCTTGTCCTACTCTGTAAAGTTCTCTACGTCACCCGGATCCTCGGGGACGCTATTGTCAACGCTGTCATCGGACCTGGTCCTGGGCTTAGGGCCAAGGAACTGCACGTTCTCGCCATAAACCTCCCAAGCCTTTCTTTTTTGTCCGTCCTTCGTCTCATAAGTGCGGGTCTGGAGACGTCCCTCTACAGCCACCTGCCGCCCTTTATCCATGTACTTACACGTAATCTCGGCCAGCCTACCGAAAACCACAATATCGATGAAGTCGGTATCCCTCTGGCCCGATTGGGTTGGTCTCCTGTCCACTGCCAATGTAAAGCTGCTAACTTGAACGCCGCTAGGAGTAACTCGAAGCTCGGGCTGCCTAGTAAGCCGTCCGATCAAGATCACTCGGTTGAGCAAGCTTTTCCCTCCCAAATTCTTTAGATTACTCTAAGTCTGTGTTCTCTCCTACTCTAGGAGCCCTGTCTGGCCCCTTTCCCTGGGCATCTCCGCGAGCCTCTCTGACAATTCGGACCGGCCCGGTTCCCTCACCGGAGGCTGTCCTGGAGTCTGCAGCCGGAACCTTGGGGGCTGCCTTCTCCGCCTTGGGCTTTGGAGGCTCTATCCTGGAGATCATGTGCCTCATGATGTCCTGATCGATTTTCATTAGCCGATCCAATTCCGCGGATACCTGTTTTTCGGCTTCGAAAGTCATCAGGATGTAGATACCATCATGGAGGTCATTGATCTCATAGGCTAAGTGCCGCTTTCCCCATTTTTCCGCGGTCTTTACGATGCCGTTTTCTTTGGTGATGAGGTCTGTGTACCGTGCGATTAGCGAGGCTATCTTTTCCTCGTCATAATCGGGGCGGGTGATAAAAAGCAGTTCATATAAACGCAATACTAAATCCTCCTCCCTTGGACTTGTGGCCCCTCGCTATTCGGGGGCGGGAGTTCAGGGGCATCGCCCCATTCGCTCAACCGGCGCACCGACGATTATATCGTGTGCCCGGCAAGAACTCAATAGGAATTCCTTAACTTACCATCCTACCCAACTTCAAGACGCTTCTTCAGGCGTGACGAAAAGCGGACCCTGTCGAGAAGTACCACTCTGCCACAGCCTAGGCACTTGAGACGAACGTCGGCCCCCGCGTGAAGCACGTGCCAGCGATCGACCCCGCATGCGTGAGGCTTTTTCATCTGTACCACATCACCCGCTCGGAGCGGGGGGTCCAATAACATTACAGGTTCCCTCGTATTTGCGCGACAATAACCGGCCAGAGGCCATGGTAGACTCCAAGCAAGAGAGACATCAGCCAAGACGAGTTTACCGCCTCCTTTGCCCCTTGCAGAAGTCCGGCGGTAAACACCGGATACAGCGTTCCTGCCAGGACAGACAACCAAATTACCGATAGTAACGTCTGAATGATGCCGCCCAGTAATCGCACGCCAATGCCGACGGGTAGCGCCCAAGAGAGGCTCCTCCCTAGAATCGTGCCGAGAGTACTGAGCAATGCGAGAAGCCCCAGGAACACTAGCCCCGATGCCAGGAAGTGGGACGCGGAAACAGCAATCACCTGACCCCATGTTGGATTCGGCCCTGCCAGGGCTGCCCTGGCAGCCATATTCGCCTGCAGATTACTCTTCAGGGCACCCATCCAACCGCCCCCACCCAAGGCCTGAAACACCTGGTCAAAAGTAGCTGGGTCGTAGGGCAACTTCATGGCCGGTAAAGGCGGGAAGACGTTCTCTGTCCATGAACTCATGGACGCCACAACATGATACTTGCCGTCCAAGTAGGAGAGCACCGGACCAGATAGGAAGTAAGCCGCGACAAAGGCCAGGACTCCCACTATGAGGTTCATTAGGGCCTTCCAAAGACCGGAAGTAAAACCTCTGATAAAGGCCAGGGCTAAGAGACTTCCTATGATTATGTCTACGTAGTTCACTTGCCCTACCTCCTCTGTCTTGACAGCCCGTTGGTCTGCCACGCGCGATCTAGAACCGCCAGGGCTACGGCGGGTATTACTGGGCCCGCGTGTTTACCCGTGTACCCATGAATGAAAATGTCAAACCCATAAGCGAGGAGTCCAAAGGCCAAGTACGCCAAGATCGTGGCAAAGACATCCTCAAAGTACAAAGTCTTAGCCTCTTTCCCCAGAACTCTGGGCAAGCTATCGGCAAGGCAAACCGAGAGAAACACGGCGGGAAACCGTATAACTGGGTCCATGTCACCCAAGAAGAATTCGACCATCAAACCCACAACTATTAGTTTTAATACTCGGCCTATCCCCGTATCTAGACGCAACAGCCGTTCCCCCGGTTCGTATGTTTCACTGATTCGGACCGATGAGCCTTACCAGCCTGAGGGCGGACCCGTGCCTCACCAAGAGAAACTCTCCCTGAAGTTCCACCGGCAGGCCTCCGGTTGAATTACGCCAAAGCTCTCGACCGTCCCTTTGGGACAAACCTATCACATGGGTTTCTGATAGGGCAACAAAGCAGGGTTCCAGGTCCTCGGACGCACGTCCCATCCACGGCGAAACCGCAATTACGCGCTTGGCGCATGTATTGCTCCATAGGGGTCGTCCCGCAGAAGAAAGCAGGGCCACATTGGGCTTCATTAGCTTTCCCGCGATGTTCTCGGGCTCATAGGAGACGGCCACGGAGCCCCCTACAGTGACGGCGTCAGTTATGGAGCCTGATGGCCTGAAAGTCCAAAGAACAACCCCATCCGCTGAAAGAGCGGCTATGACGTCTTCAAGGACGGCGATCACAGTCTCATTACCGGCCACCAATAGGTCCCGCCAGAACCCAGATCCAGCGTTCCACTCCCACAGGTGGTGGCCGGTAGCTCTATCCAGGGCATACAGACGAGCTGTATTCCCGGATGAGATATCGATGGAAGCAATAAGAACGACGCTTTGGTTCTCTTTACATTTGACGGGAACCGCTGAAACCGTCTCTTCCCACAATGTATCTCCGCCTTGGTTAATACTTCGGACTACCCAGTTCTGCCCGAATGCCAGACTGCCTTTGGGTCGCGCCGTATAGAAGCGCCCGTCTCCCTTCCCGGCAATTACCTCGCGGGGCGAAGCGTTAGCGATGACCGTGGCCGTTGCCTCCGGACCGACAATGACGACGCTTCCGTCTACTAGCGCCGCGATTGAGTAGTCCTGAAGTATCGCCTCATACGCGGCAAGACCTGTCAGGGGCAGAATCTCGTTTGTCGTCCCAATAGCCAATCCTGACGGTGTAGAAAGAAGAAAGTCGGTACCATCGGAGTCAATCTTGTCTGAGTCGGCAAGTTCCCAGACTATCAAGGGCGATGGGCCACGACCAAACACATACGCCACCGCCACCCCTACGACCAGAAGGACTAACGCCATGGCTATTGAAAGAAGCGCCTTCTTGCGGATATGACGCTGAGACCCGAGGTTTTCCGGTGCCCTTCGCAAAGGCGCTCTTCTTTCCAGGGGAATCCGTACTCCCATGAACACCCCTCGCTTGTCTAGATCGCACCTGCCAAAGCGTATGTCAGCAACAACCCTACAGACAAGATAGCCAGCAACCGGACCCACTTTCGAAGCGATGCGATTGCGCGATAGTCTCTATAGGCGCGCAGACATTTTTCGAAATGCCCTGTGTCCTGATAAGCGAGCACCAAATTGTGTCTCGGCTCAAGCAGAAAAACGTTGCTTTGAAGGGCCAGAAGATACAGTTCTCGTGCGCGATCGGGATCGCCTCTAAGGAGAGCCACGTTCCCCAAGTCAGTTAATACCGCGGGGTCTCCGGGCTTTTCCTCTAGAGATCCCTCATATAGGCGTTGCGCTTCGGCAAGCTTACCATCCCTGGCATAGCATATGCCGAGCAAGTTCCGGCGCTGGGAGTTTCTGAGGCCGCCTGTGGCTATCACTTCCTCCAGGAGCCCGACGGCCTCGTTAACCTTTCCTGCCTGAAGCAGCGCAATTGCTTTGCCTTCCGGCCTCCACACGACACCTCGCCACCTTTTGCCTGACCTTGGATACTTCTAGTGGGCTTTAAGGATGTCCTCCATTGTATACCCTCTCTGAGGCAGAGAGACATTACAGAAGAACCTGACTACGGTCAAGGAGGTGCCTACGTGACAAAAATAGCAGTTGAACAGGGCTTGCGCCCGTATCACGCGGCGTTACAGGACGCCGGATTCGTGGTGGTGGAGTTAAAGGCGGCAGAGCAGCTTACGGCAGACGATACCCACGCCATAGTCGTCTCTAGAATGGACGAAAGCTTTATGGGACTTGACACCGGGGTGGTAGCTCCGGTGATCACCGCCGCCGGCCGATCTCCTCTAGAAGTAGTGGATGAAGTAAGGCGGTCTCTGGGGCCGCGAGAGTGAGATCATGACGACTCTGGGTGGCCCGGGCCTCCACTTGGGGAATGCTCCGTAGAAGAGAGTCAGCCAGGAGTATCCCCGAGGAAATGACCTGGGCCATCTTCATGACCAGGCCTAGCCTGGTATTCTGCAACACCATGTATTCCATGAAGCCTCCGACGTTTACAACGCCGGCTATGTACAGGTCCCCAATCGGCGGTAGTCTCTTCCGAACTCCCAAGCCTGGCCGAAGCGGTCCGTTGCGGACCATAATGGACCCTATCTCGTTCCTGGCTCCCAGACAAGCGTCGACTCCCAAGATAACAGAGCCTGAAGACAATGCTCTTATGGGCAATGCACACAAGTTCTCGGCGTGGATTGGATGATCCAGAGTCCCAAGGACACATCCCTGAAACCCCGAGGCGGACAAAAGGGTCCCGACCAGGGGGCCCAGCGAGTCCCCCGTGGAGCGATCGGTCCCAACGCACACCACACTGAGCGGACAGGCTCGCCCAATATCCGCTGACACGCTTAGTACCGCAAGTGCTATTTCTTTGGAGGCCTCTGGAGAAGCAGAGTCAAAGGCTAGCGGCGATATGGCACATTCCCCTGATCTAGCAGTATGCTCAGTAGGACCCCAGATAATACACTGGTTTCGCCGAGGGCGAAGTAGTGGGCCGATTCTGGGGCTTGCGAAGTGAAGGCCTTCCGCAGTGGTGTGTTTTGGATGTTGCCGCGGCGCCCGGAGGTGAGGACGGGTTAAGGCATATGGCGAAGACCCGGCGGCTTTCTAATTCTGGCCTTTGGCCTCGGGATCAGGGCCATTGAGCTTGCCGGTCTCTTGTACCTGGGCGTGTCCCTGGAAGACGGCTCCTTCTGATACCGCAAACATGGCGGCTGAAACATCACCTTTGACGCGAGCGGACGGATACAGCTCCAATCTGCCTGTACACATCACATTTCCGTTGACGACGCCGGCGATAGCGGCACTCTGAGCCTTTACGCTGGCATTCACCACTGCGCCTTCGGAAATGGTGACGTCACCGGCAGTCTCAACTCCTCCCTCTACTGCCCCCTCAATACGCAAGCTGCCCTTAGACTTCGCGGTTCCCTTAACTTCGATGCTCTTGCCAAGTAGGCTTTCAAAGCTACCGGGTTTGGGCTTGGGATCATGCTTAGCGAACATTAGGAAGCCTCCTGATCTAGGGGAGGTACCCGTCTTCCGGATCAACCGTGCGACCATTCAGTCGGACCTCGTAGTGAAGGTGCGGGCCTGTGGCTGTCCCTGATTGCCCGACGTTGGCAATTGTATCGCCGCGTTTCACTTCTTGTCCTATGCTTACTTGGAGCCGCGAACAGTGAGCGTAGAGGGTGCCGAACCCGAATTTGTGGGAAAGGATTACTGTATAACCGTATCCGTATTTGTAACCGGCGAAGATGACCGTACCATCAGCGGGGGCCTTGATGGCCTGGCCGTACGCTGCCGCGATATCGACAGCCTCATGCATATCGTAGACACCTGAAACAGGGTGGCGTCTTGGCCCATATGTGGAGCTAATCTGGCCCCTTGTCGGCCACATATTGGGCTTAGCTCGGTAAAAGTCCACGGTTTTGGTGGCGGTCTCATGAAGGTTCTCGACTCTCGAATCCAGCTCGTCCAGACGCCGGTCGAAATCCTTGGTGAGCTCACCCAGAGCGTAGAGGGCGCCCCCAAGATCTCTGTTAAGCAGTTGGCGGGGGTTAGACAGCCCATCCCGGGACGTTGTCTGCGTGGGGCGCTGTACAGATGCCGTAGCTAGCCCTGAATCCGTCGATTGAGGAAGCAATCCTTCCTGATCAAGCATATCCGCGATGTGGGCTTCAGTAAGCTCAGTCTGGCGTAAACGGCTGCTTAAGTCCTGGCACTGCTCCTGCAAGGATACGATTTGCTCTCTTTGCGTCTCGGCAACTTGATGCATATAGCGTAGTTCAGCCAGTTCTTCATTGTTCTCTCGGTAACAGCAGATAAACCAGGTGAGAGCGGCCGTACTGCAAACAAGGAGACAGAGGACCAGAACCACTAGCCGGCGGCTAAAAGCCACGGACTTGGTTGGAGCGCTGCCATGATTGGACACTACCAAAAGAGTATAGCGTTGCTCCGGTTCAGGGACTAGTGCCCTACATCTATTGTCTTTCCCATTTGCAGAATTCGCGACGCCCTGCATGGAACGCACCACCGATTCAAAAACTAACCCACGCCGGATAGGCTGGAGGATAACTTGTCCACTTGTCGTCATTCGACGCCACCGGACAAAATCCTCCCCCAGGGCATGTTCCTAGTGCAAATAGCTTCTAGGCTCCCGAAGCGATAGCCCCGTGAGTATCTCGTGTGGTATCGTCTCGGCTTCTCGCGCGACATCGTCTACCGTTATTTCCTGATCCCCATCCCTACCGATAAGGGTCGCGCGTTCACCGGGACGTATATCCGGGAGGGTGCCGGCATCTAGCATGAGCTGGTCCATACATACTCGGCCTATGACGGGAAGGCGGGTTCCCCGAACGAGAACGGTACCCTTGTTAGAAAGGCTGCGTGGGTAGCCATCGGCGTACCCGATGGGCAACGTGGCTATCACTGTAGGGGCACTCGTAACATAAGTCGCGCCATAACCAACCGCGGCTCCCGCGGGAAGACGCTTAACATGGGATACTCTGCTGTAAAGCGACAGCACTGGGCTTATGGGCCCAAAGCGGGCCAGTGACTCGTCAGGGTACGACCCGTACAACATGATGCCCGGCCGAACGAGATCCAGATGAGCGTCGGGATACGCTAACGTACCCGCTGAGTTGGACGCATGGTAGTATATCGGTCTGACACCTGACTTCTCTATTGCGGCGCGGGAAGCTTCGAAAGACGCTATCTGCCGCTTCGTGCCTTCACAGTCTGTGTCCGCAACTGCGAAGTGCGTGAAGGCACCCTCGAAAGCGATCCACGAACATTTGGTCAGAAAGGTAAGCGCGGCGGATAGTTCTTCCCCAGGCATAAACCCAATCCGGCCCATTCCGGTGTCGATCTTCAGGTGGACTCTGGCCCTAGTCTTCTGCCGCTCCCCTGCCGCTTCCGCGTGCATGAGCCCCTCCATACTGGTCACCGTAATGGATACGTCATAGCGGACAAGTGTTTCGGTAGCATCCTCCGTCGAAGGCCCTAAGACCAGCACCATGGGCTTTATGCCCGCTTGACGGAGTTGAACTGCCTCGTCAGGCGTCGCGACCGCAACGCCCTCGACCTTTGGAGCCTCCACTGCAACTCGTGAAGCCTGCACCGCTCCTATGCCGTAAGCGTTAGCCTTAACGATGGGCAGTAATTTTGTTGCGGGTCCCGTCAAATCAGCGGCGGTTTTGAGGTTGTAGCGGAAAGCCTTGAGATCGATCTCCGCCCAAGTCGGACGCAATGACTGTTGCATGTGAACGGCCTCCTGTGCTGGGGTGTTGTCACAATCGTTTCACGTGGAACATAAGCAGGGACAGCCCTTCTATGGCCTTCCAGCCGTACTAGCCCCTCGCTGAATCGTCTCAACGAGCCTCTCCAAGTCCTCTTCGCCGTAGAAAGACACCTCAATGGTGCCCTTGGATCCCTGAAGGCGCACACGAACCGGACTTCCCAGAGCGGCTCCCAACAGCTCCTCGGCGTCTCTCCGCCGGACCGGAGACGAAGTTCTCTTCTTCTTTTCACTCTTCTTGGCCTCGGCGGCCACAGCCTCTTCAATCTTCCTAACTGAAAGCCCCTTCAGCACAGCCGTCTTAGCCAAACGCACCTGGGCTTCTCGCTCCAGCGTCACCAGGGCGCGGCCGTGCCCTCCTGATAGAGTTCCGGACGACACCAACTCTTTCACTTCGGGCTCCAGTCTCAACAACCGCAACGTGTTTGCCACATCAGGTCTGCTCTTTCCGACCCTCTGGGCCACGTTCTCCTGGGTAAGGCCGAACTCGTCGATCAGTCGCTGAAACGCGGCCGCCTGCTCGAGGGGACCCAATTCCTCGCGCTGAAGGTTCTCTACTAGCGAAATCTCCATGGCCTCGCGATCGTCGATCTCTTTCACCACAATCGGAACGGTGTCAATTCCGCCCTTGAGGGCGGCTCGCAATCGTCGCTCCCCCGCCACTAACCGGTAGGTGCCGTCAACACGCCTTACGACCAGCGGCTGGATAACCCCGTGTTCTCGCAACGAGCTCGCTAGCTCGTCGATCTTCCTCTCGTCAAACGTTTGTCTCGGCTGGTTCGGGTCAGGGTGCACCTCCCGAGGGTCAATCTGGATGATATCACCTGAAGCGGGCTCGCCCGTTGGAATAAGGGCCTCAATTCCCCTGCCTAGACTCCTCCTGGCCACGCCGAAGCACCTCCTCTGCCAATTCTGTATACACCTCGGCGCCTCTTGACTTAGGATCGTAAATGGTAATGGGCTTCCCGTGTGACGGCGCCTCGGAGAGCCTGACGTTCCTCGGTATAATGGTCTGATATACCTTCCCCCTGAAATACCTCTTCACATCATCGGCGACCTGAAGCGACAAGTTGGTCCTTCCATCGAACATAGTCAGAAGAACCCCCTCCAACTCTAGCGTCGAATTGAGCCTTCCCCTAACAAGCTTAATGACGTTCAGGAGCTGACTCAAACCTTCGAGCGCGTAGTACTCGCATTGAATCGGGATAAGAACAGCATCCGCCGCAGTAAGGGCATTAACGGTAAGAAGACCAAGGGATGGAGGACAGTCTATGAATACGTAGTCATAATTATCGCGGAGGCTCGCCACAACACGCTTTAGCCTACTCTCCCTGTCACGCAAGTTGACTAATTCGATATCGGCACCCGCCAGATCCAAGGACGATGCCAACAGCCACAGCCCACGGAACTCGGTAGCCCTAAGAGCCTTAGCCGGTTCTAGGTCGCCTATCAGACAATCGTAGAGAGACGGGCCTCCTTGTCGCCGGTCTACCCCCAAGCCACTGGAGGCGTTGCCCTGAGGATCTAGGTCGACTAGAAGCACAGAACACCCTAGATCGCCTAGACAGGCCGCAAGGTTTATGGCGGTGGTAGTCTTCCCGACCCCGCCTTTCTGATTTGCTACAGCGATTACCTTGGACATGGCGCATCAATCAAGGCTAAGTCTCCGATACGGTGAGGCATACTTTGAACTCCCATCTATTATCGGCATTGTCTTCTTCACAGACCGCACTCAATCCTGCTTTCTGCATTTCCCGGACAACACTGCGAAGAGCATTCTGATATATCCTCGGATCCTTTACCGCGCCGCGCCGTGACCTACTCCACCTTGGCCTGGCCTTGGGACCCGCCGCCGAAGCACACATGGACTCCATATCAGTGGCTGACAGCCGTGATTTAACGCATTTCCTGAAGATGGCCAACAGCTTGTCCTCATCAGGTACCTTAAGCAAAGCGCGGGCATGCCTTTCGCCGATCTCACCGTATCGGAGACTTCGAAGTACTTCCTCAGGCAGTTTCAAGAGCCTCAACTTGTTTGCCACGGTCGACTGCACCCTATCGCACCTTATCGCGATTTCGTGCTGCGTGAGGCCATACTCTTGGTTTAACTCTCGGATTATCTCGGCTTCTTCCGCAACGTTAAGCTCTCCCCGACTGTGACCCTCCAGAAGCCTCAGCAAAAGAGCGTCCCTATCACCAAGATCCGCCACTTGCACTTGCACTTTGTCATGTCCCTGTTTACCGGCGGCCAAGAACTCTATGTCTCCCGCAATAATCTCATAACCGCTTCCCACCGGACGGACCAAGACAGGAGCCCGCGTCCCCCGAACCAGATCATTCAACACTTTACGACTAATAGCCTCAACTCCTCCCGGCACATAGGCGCCGGAACGCATCTGTATTGCTTCAACAGGCACCTCCATGACCTCAAACTTCTCCAGCACCGCTCCTCTAGCCACAACTACATCCCCCCGAAACGCTCTTTCTATTTTCTGGAGGATATTCCCTTCATGCAAAGTGGTTCAAAAGAGAGGTTTCTTAATAATCACGGAGTAGCGCCTGGGAAAGCCCGGTTTCAAGCCGGACGTTTTGTCGTAGACTCCTAGAACCCTTCGCCCAAGGCCCGAAGGCAAGCTGTACTTGAAAAGACCCAATAGACTGAGGCCAAGTTCGGGCAGTGCAGGCGGCATTTGCAGGCTCGCGTCACCGGGGCCACACCACAAGATGACTCTTCCGCCTATACGGGCAAGAGGCGCGCACAGCTCCAACGCTACTGCGGGCTCTGCCATAGCCCTTGATACCACCAAACCGAAACTCTCCGCAAAGTCTTTGTCCCGCGCCATATCTTCGGCGCGGCTTTGTTGGACACTAGTCCCACTTAAGGGCGAAGCGCGCAGGAGACCCGATAAGAACTGACAGGCTCCCAGCCTAGAATCCATAAGCGTAAGCTTGGACAGAGGCACGCAGAGTCGCACCGCAAGTCCGGGCCAACCGTTTCCGCTCCCGACATCCATGGTGTTGTCTACCTCGGCGATACCCGGCACCGCCTGAAACGAAAACGAATCCGCCAAGAGTTTAGTGGCAATATCCTCAGGTTCTGTGAATCCTACAACCCGTCTGCCCGGC
>DAIRWA010000040.1:0-11825 GCA_036802545.1 Bacillota bacterium
GGTCTTCGCCGAATCGGACCTCATACACAAGCAGCAGATGGGATACAGGAAAGAAGATCTGATAGCCGGACTTTGCGCGGCTTTGGCGACTAACTACATCACCAACGTCGCCAGGGGGCAGAAGATAAGGCCCCGGGTGCTCTTCCAAGGCGGAGTCGCCGCCAACCGTGGCATCAAGAAAGCGTTGGAGGACAAGATCCGGCTGGAGGTAACCGTACCGCCTCATTTCCGGGTCATGGGTGCCTTCGGGGCGGCACTGATCGCGTCGGAACGATACCGGGAAAATAGGATTCCCGAGACGCGATTTAGGGGCGTATCCAGGATAGCGGGATTTAGCGCGGTAAGTCAGGGTTTCCCGTGCTCCGATTGCGCTAACAACTGCGAGATCCAGGAAATCCTCATTGACCGATCGCCTGTCGCCAGGTGGGGCTCCCGCTGCGGAAAGTGGGAGGATCTAAGCCGCAAAAGCCCGGCGGATAGTGAAAAGTCAGCGGTCGACGCAGCCATCTGATCGATCGTCACCGTCTAAGGCTGCGAATTGCGGCGTATGACAAGCCCAATGGCTACTTTCCCTTCATCATCACGGTCTCACGGCTACTTTCTCTTCATCATCACGGTCTCACGGCTACTTTCTCTTCATCATCACAGTCTCACGGCGACTTTCTCTTCATCATCACGATCTCACGGCGACTTTCTCTTCATCATCGCGGTCTCACGGCTACTTTCTCTTCATCATCACAGTCTCACGGCTACTTTCTCTTCATCATCGCGGTCCAAGGCTGTAAATCGCCTCGTGATCCACGCCAAACCCAACCGGAAGGATTCCGACGTCCACAGACTGACGGATCAGTTGACATAATCAGACCGTCTCGACGCCGTGTGGATTCAGCATATGAGTAGGTTGTTCGTGGGGACTTTGATTGGATGCTGCCCTCAGAATCTAATCCCACAGTTGTTGACCGAGAGCCGGTATCGTGTTGACAACAAGCTTCTGACTGGGTAAACTATCTATGTCGCTCCTCGATAGCTCAATGGCAGAGCATCCGGCTGTTAACCGGAGGGTTGCAGGTTCGAGTCCTGCTCGGGGAGCCATTAACTGAACTGATGCGCCCGTAGCTCAGTGGCAGAGCGGTCGGCTCATAACCGATTGGTCGGGTGTTCGATGCACCCCGGGCGCACCAATTGATCTTACACACGTGGCCCCATGGTCAAGAGGTTAAGACATCGCCCTTTCAAGGCGGTATCACGGGTTCGATTCCCGTTGGGGCCACCATCCTATAACCGTCTAGAAGGTCTGCTAGCGCTTTTTCGCGACAAGCCCCAGTGTCGTTCTTTCCGGAATCCCGACGGGTCTACCCATCTCCCATCTAAAGCTGGTCAGTTCCTGTTTGCATTATGCCATGCACCCTCGCGTAGGACCAGATTCTATTGCGTGGCTGACCGGTGATCTCAGTCGAGATTCCTCAACGCTCAAGTATTCCAATGAGGTTGAGCGCGGTTGGATTCGTCAGCCTAAGTGCCCTAGTCGCGTCAGATAGGGAATGAATTGTTTTTCGCGATGTAGCCGGACAAGGCAAGATCCCCATAGTGGGGAGAGTGGGATGGCCGTTGACCTCGCGATCGCTACAGTCCTTCGCATGCCATCTCACAAGTGGCCCCATGGTCAAGAGCGATGAGAAGTGGCGCAGCAGCGCCGCCGCGGTGCTGGCAACGGCCGGCCTCGATGAGCGGGCTAAGACCAGCGTCGAGTTGCTACTGGCTAGTTTCTGTTTCGGCGATTTCACGCGATCTGGGTAGTCAGGGTTAATTAGCGCCCCCGCTAAACGGTTGTGTTCACCAGCTCCCCTATCCCCTCGATGGATACGGTCAACGTCTCACCGGGAGCGACCCACTTTCGTTCCCCTTTGGGCTTGCCTACGACGACACCCGACGGTGTGCCGGTGAAGATGAGATCTCCCGCTCGCAAGGTCATGTACTGGGAAAGGTAGCTGACTATATACGCGCAATCGAAGATGAGATGTTGGGTGTTAGAGTTCTGGACCACTTCATCGCCGCGCTTCATGGAGATTGACAGGTTGGTCGGGTCTAAGCTATCGGCCGTAGCTATCCAAGGTCCCACCGGCGCAAAGCCATCAAGAGACTTGCCCATGTACCACTGCCCTGTGCGTCCCTGCAGTTCCCTGGCGGAGATATCGTTGCCGCAAGTATACCCAAAAACGTAGTCAAGGGCGTTGTCTTTAGAAACCATGGAGCACTCTCTGCCTATGACCACGACCAACTCCGCCTCATAGTCATATAGTCTGGCTGTGGACGGCAGCCTGATCGCCTGGCGATGAGCCGCCAACGCGTTATTGGAGACGCTGAAAACCTCGGGAAATTCGGGAGCTTCGGCACCGATTTCCTCTGCATGAGAGGCGTAGTTGAAGCCGATGCAGACGATTTTCTCGGGACAAGTCACTACAGGCGCATACTCGATGGCGTTCTCGTTCAACGGATGAAGAGCAGGTGAAAGAGCCTTCGACAAGTGGCGATGAAGCCCCCATTGGTATTGGAACGACTTGAGCCTCTGGAGTCCGCCCTCGCCCGCCTCCATCAGTTCCTCCATGGTGGCCGGCAAACCGGGCACGCCCGGCCAACCCTCTCTTGCGGCAGCGGTAACGTCCACAACTCCTTCATCAGTCGGAAGCCCCAAATGGATTCGCCCATCTCTAAGAAAGCTCAATACTCGCATTGCTCGCACCCTCCCCTGAACCAAACTACCTAAATCATACCAAACTTTCGAAGCTCAGCAGTAAGCTCTGGCGGAAAGCCAGAAGGACAGGGCAGGTCAAACTTTCGGCGGCTTTATAGGGGAAGCCGGGGTCAGATCCTGTGGGTATGCTTGAAAGGCTCGAGGAGGCGATTCTGAATCCGGCGTGATAATCCTCGCATGGAAACAGTGCGCCCCTCGGACAATCTATCACTCGTCGAGCAGGAGTATCGCCGCATCGCGGTCAGGTCTTACGCCATATTCCACAGATTCGGTCACAGTGAAGTGTACATTGCTCGCGTGCCGCACGGTAGGCAGGACCGCCTACACTCCCCCCAAGTACGCCTCCCGCACTCTGGGATGCTTCTGCAACTCGCTAGCAGTCCCTTCCAGCACGACACGGCCCGTTTCAAGGCAATACGCGCGATTCGCGACCTGCAACGCCATAAAAGCGTTCTGCTCGACCAGGAATATGGTAGTGCCTTCCTCGTTTATCCTGCGGATGATATCGAAAATCTCCTCCACCAGAATCGGCGCCAAGCCCATGGACGGCTCATCCAGCAGCAAGAGAGACGGCTTGCTCATGAGAGCCCTGCCAATGGCCAGCATCTGCTGCTCGCCGCCTGATAGAGTCCCGGCCTGCTGCTTGGATCGCTCTTTCAGTCTGGGAAAGCTCGCGTAAACTCTATCCGCGCTCTCCTCGATCTCGGCGCTGTTCTTCCGGGTATAAGCGCCCATCAAAAGGTTTTCCCAGACCGTGAGGTTGCCGATGATCCGGCGTCCTTCGGGAACGTGGGATATGCCTCGTTTGACAATGGTATGGGCGGGAGTACGGCCTATGTTATCGCCTTTGAAGAAGATCTCGCCCTTCTTCGCCCGCTCTAGACCGGAAATGGTCTTCAAGATGGTAGACTTACCGGCCCCGTTTGCGCCGATCAAAGTGACGATCTCGCCATCATCCACCGAGACCGACACTCCGTAAAGCGCTTGGATGTTGCCGTAAAAAACCTCTATGTCCCTGGCTTCAAGCATCATGATACGGCCACCCCTCTTCCCAAGTAGGCTTCGAGGACGGTTGCGTTCTGCCTTATCTCATGAGGCAGTCCTCGCGCGATGACCTGACCGAAGTCCATAACCACGATCCTCTCGCACAGGTTCATGACCAAGCCCATCTGATGTTCGATGAGCAACACCGTCAGTCCGAATTCCGTCCTTAGGGAGCCTATCAGCTCCCTAAGCGATGACAGTTCGTTAGGATTCATACCCGCCGCCGGTTCATCCAGTAACAAGACTCTTGGATCAAGGGCCAGAGCCCTGGCAATTTCCAACCGGCGTTGGGTTCCGTAGGGTAAGTTGCCCGCGCTCACATCGGCTTTATCATCCAGACCGAACCGCGCCAAGAGCTCCATTGCCTGGGAGTAAGTCCGATTCTCTTCCTCGACGAAACGCTTCCCGTGAAAAGCCCCCTGCCCCACACCGTAGGACAGTCGAGAGTGGAAGGACACCCTCACGTTGTCCAAGACCGACATGTCCTTAAATAGCCTGATGTTTTGGAACGTCCTCGCAACCCCGACACGGGCTACATCGTGGGGAGCAAGGGCTGTCAACTCCTCGCCCCGAAACAGAACTTGCCCTGAATCTGGATGGATGATCCCCGTAATCAGATTGAATACCGTGGTCTTCCCCGCGCCGTTGGGACCTATAAGGCCCACGATCTCGCCTTCGTCCACGTGGAAACTCACATCAGATACAGCGTTGAGCCCGCCGAAAGCCTTAGAGAGGCAGTTAATCTCTAGAAGTGACACCGCTAGTCCCCCCCTCTAATCCCGCGTGCTCCCCGCTTTGTTCGCGCCGCGTACGCTCCTTCAATCGGATAGACTCGGCGAGTTGTCGGCCCAGTCCCTTGTCGCGAACCGCGTCCGGCGCCTTTGACTTCAGCCACTCAGGCTTCATGACAAAAAGTCCCGACTCCTTCCCGGCAAATAGGCCCTGGGGCTTCAACAAAATGGTGACTACCAGGATCAAAGCGTAGATCACGCCTCGCCAATCAACAAACGTCTGTCCAAGCACCATTCTCAGCCCTTCCAGCAAGAACACGGTGACTACGGAAGTCACCAAGGTCCCGGTGAGGCTCCCTAACCCGCCCAGCACCACGACCAGAAGGAAGTCCAAAGATTTCATAAGTTCGAAACTCGATGGATGCAGGTACGGATAGCGATACGCGTACAGCCCGCCCGCCAAACCTGCCAGAGCGCACCCGACAGTAAAGGCGAGTTGCTTAGAGCGAGCAATGTTAATGCCCATGACTTCGGCCGCCAGTTCATCCTCTCGGATAGCCACCCAAGCTCGACCGTGGGTAGACGTCACCAAACCGCGGGCCGCGCACACAAGAAGCCAAAATATCAGGTCAAACTGTGCGAGCTGAGGAACTCCAGTCATACCCGTGGCTCCGCCTAGGGCCGGAAACACCTTGTCTGAGTTATTGAAAAACACTTTGACGATGACACCGAAACCCAACGTGGCGATTCCCAGGTAATCGGACCGCAACCGCAGAATCGGAAAACCTATAGCCACCGAAATGACAACCGGGACCAGGACTGCAGCGAGTAAGGCAAACGCGAACCAGACGGGGTTTCCTCTTCCCCACACCTTGCCGATCACGCCGGCGGTGTAGGCTCCCAGACCGTAGAAAGCGGCGTGCCCCAGTGAGAATTGCCCGGCAAAGCCGTATATGATGCTGAGGCCGATAGAACCGATGGCCATAATCATCGCCTGGTCGATCATGATCTGCCAATAGTCATTGAGCACGCCAAAGAGCGCGCAAGCCTTTATGACGACGTAGACCAAAACTACCCAAAGCATGGTCCGGCGTATTTTTCGCTTGTATTCCGGTGTGCCCCAGATCATTTGCATCTACCTCGTTCCCGAATAAGTCAAACCTTGTCTACGGTGCGCTTGCCCAAAATCCCGGTGGGACGTATCAGCAGCACCAAGATCAGGACACCGAAGGCCACGGCATCCCTTAACTGCGACGACACGAACGCCACGGTGAGCGTCTCGACCTGTCCCATGATGAGCGATCCAAGGACCGCCCCGGGGATGATCCCAATCCCCCCCAGCACAGCTGCCACAAAAGCTTTGAGGCCCGGCATACTGCCCATAAACGGGTGAATCTGCGGATAAGCCAGCATGTAAAGCATTCCGCCGGCGGCCGCCAAAGCCGAACCCAGGGCAAAGGTCATCGAGATCACGTAATCTACGTTGATGCCCATGAGGCGCGCAACGTGCGCGTCGTAGGAAACGGTCCTCATGGCCATGCCAAACTCGGTGTGGTAAACCAAGTACTGAAGCCCAACGAGCAAGAAAAGCACTACCGCGAAGATGATGACTTGGATATTGGTGATGTTGATGCCACCCAAGTTCCATTGGACCAGCTCAAGGGGTGGGTAAACGATCCGATAGTTGGGCCCAAAGACAAACTTCAGGCTCGAAAAATACTGTATGAACAGAGACACGCCCAAAGCGCTTATCAAAGCTGAGATTCTTGGGGCGTTTCGAAGAGGCTTATAAGCGATCCGCTCGATAGCGACCCCGAGACAGACCCCATTCAGAAAACCCGAAAAACCCTACGAAAGCCCCGACCATGAAGACATCGCCGTGGGCGAAGTTGATCAGACGTATTATCCCGTAAACCATGGTGTACCCGAGGGCTATTAGCGAATACACCATGCCGAGTTGAAGACCGTTTACCACTTGCGCCAAAAGGTACTTCAACCTATCGACCCCCTATCGGTCCGAGGGGAACCGGCGGTCTGCCCCGCTATCGGGACGCCCTTATTCCGGCGACACCCAACTTAGCCGTACTCTAAGGAAACAACGCCGGTCCCCTGTGCAATTTCCAAACTGACGCGCAGAATCTACTGCATTACCAATCTATTGCGACTGAGAAAACCGCCCTGCCGTACCTACGGGCTTACGGTTTCGATGTATTCGTAACCCCCATCCTTGACCTGAAGAATGACAGCGGGCTTCACAGGGTTACCGTTCTCGTCAAAGGACAGACTGCCGGTCACAGCTTTGAAGTCCTTCGTAGCCTTCATAGCGGCCTGGAGCTTGACGGGATCGTTGCTCTGTGTCTGTTCTATGGCGTTAAGCAGGAGGTTGGTGGCGTCATAGGCCAGAGTACCCAAGGCATCGGGCTTGGATCCGTGCTTTGCCTCGTACGCCTTCACCCAATCCTTAACCTCTTGCCTTTGGTCGTCAGAGGAGTAGTGATTGGTGAAGTAGCCACCCTCCATGGTATCAAAGTCTAGATCTGATGAGTCCCATCCGTCACAACCCAAGAACACCGCGGTAATACCCTTCTGCCTTGCTTGCTGGCCGATAAGGGAACTCTTTTGGTAGTAGTCGGGAAGGTATAGAATGTCGGGGTTCTTGGCCGCTATGCTCGTAAGCTGCGCGGAGAAATCCGTGTCTTCCTTTGCGTACGCTTCGTAAGCTACCACAGAACCACCGCCGGCTTCGAAAGAATCCTTGAACACTTCGGCGAGGCCCTTTGTGTAGTCGCTGCCTTGGTCATAGATGACGGCGGCCGTCTTCGCTTCCAGAGTCTCCAGCGCGAATTTCGCGCCGACAACGGCCTGGACACGGTCTATGAAACAGGCTCTAAAGCAGTATTCTTTGCGCCCGTTATCCACAGTCACCTTTTCCGCAGTGGCGGTGCCGGTGATCATCAAGATCTTGTTCTGGTTGGCCACTTCGGAAACGGGGATGGTCGGGGCGGTGGTGACGGCACCCATGATCGCGCTGACTTTGTCCTGAGAGATAAGTTTGGTCGCAACGTTAACGGCTTCAGTCGGGTCGTTTCTGTCGTCCGCTACCACTGTCTGGATCTTGTATCCTCCCGCCTTGTAGTCGGCCTGCTCTAGGGCCAACTCGAAACCATTCTTAGCGGACTCGCCGTAAGTCTTGGTATCACCTGTGAGACATCCTATAAAGCCGATCTTGATGATCTTCTCCTCTTCCCCTTCGCCGTTCTCTCCGGCAGCCTGGGGGCTGCAGGCGGAGAGGGCCGCGCCAAAGAGCAGTACGAGAACCAAAACCAAAGCCGCGAACCGATTTGTTTTATTCAAGATACTCCCTCCTCGAATTACTGATTTAAACCTGGAGATCCGACTGCCGGGCTCACCAAACACCGAAAAAAGGGCGACTACTTATAGAGTATCTGCTGCCCTTTCTTCCATAAAAAGGTATATCGATATTAGGCCCTCCTTTTTCGGCTCTAGGTTAGAAAGGGAAAACCCCAGAGGCATAGCCATCACTTTCCTGTGATGAGGAACTTGCCGCCAGGGTTTTTTTGACCCACGGTGTACTCTTTATATATAGAGCTTGCGTCGCTTGGACCTGACCGAAGAGCAAGACCCTTCGCGGAACCCTAGACGCACTTCCTCGGGAGCATTGCTTCTGAGCCACTATATGCCTGGTGTTTCTGCCAGGTTTTTACGGATACTAGCAGACTTCCACCGCAAATGCAAGAAGCTTCTAAAGAAGTTTTCCAAAGAAGCCCCAAAGATCGTATACATTACTAATGAATGCGCCGAAAACCATCTTGTTGTCGGTTGTCCGTCGAACAGAGAGAGCGCACCCGGACGCCCAAGAACTTGCGACATGCCAAATAGTTGGGACGGAAGCGCGGAAACGATCCAAGCCAGATGGGTCGCAGTCAATACGTGATCTTCACAAGCCAGAACACAGTGTCTTCATCCCATCCCAAATCCCAGGGGAAAAAGAGCCGGTCGGAAGTATGACTCCCGATGGTGAGGTAACCTTTCGGATCTTTTCCGACTACGACCGCTACGTGGTGCAGCTCGCCGTCATTCTCGTACCCAATAACGTCTCCGGGCTCCAAAGATGCCACAATCCCGCAAGGGTCTTCGTCGGTGGGCGTCAGGGCTCCCTCAAATGTGCCTCTATACAGCCTTTCTCCCGTCCCGCTAGACAGAAGGAACCATATGAGGCTGTCGCTTCGCACCCAGGCGGTGCTGCCCTCGCTTGTATAATGCCAGCCGTACCCTTGCTCCAGACCTCCCGCATGGAGAACTTGAGACACGAAGTTGGCGCAGTCTCCTCCTGCGTAGCTGTAGACTCGGTAATGCCGGTTATAGCGTTCAACATCCGGGAACACCCTTACCCCTGAATGGCGGATGGCGTACCGGAGAGCCGCCTCTCGATCAAACCGCTGCTGCGCATTCAATGAGTACTGCCCAGAAGCCTGCTCCGCAAGGGTCCCCAGAGATAGCGTTCCACCCGTACCGGCTGACGTCCCGCCGGAATAGATGCTCTCACCGCATGCCGGAACGCTTCCTTCTAATGGCCTTATGTCGGCCGGACCGATGATCCCTGCCGCGGGGCTATAGCATTCTTGTCCAAGGGGATCAACGTACCAGTGAAGCCGAATGAGCCATCGTCCTTCCTCTCTCACCATCTGGGCCACATGAAGAGAACGGGATCCAAACTCGTGAGTCAGCCGCCCTTCGTTGTAGACGTACTCGTACCGCGCCAGCTCAGTAAGTTCGATCCAGACTGTGGACGGATCATCGACGACAGTAGAATCGATCTCGAAGTCGGCTTCGACCGTGGTGAACGTGACACCCCGGTGAAGAGCCCATTCTTGGAAGTAGCTATTACGGAAGACTTCCCTTTCCCACGCCCAGTACCCGGTCTCGCTGGAGAGTCGGTAATTGTGCTTGAGCCCGTCCGTATCTCCTGTGACCAAAGCGGTCAGGCGCTCCTTGAGCATGTCGAGACAGCGTGATTGCGCTTCCTCTGCTGTAGCTTCGGCATCAAAGCGCTGTCCATGGTGCTCTGGTTCTGACAGCGCTCTCGGTTTCGCCCCCGGCTTGGCTTCCGACCAGGACTCGGGCTCCAACTCCGGCTCTTGTTCCGCCATCCCTACAACGCTCATTTCGCTGGGAAATGCACCAAGGAGCACTCCCGCCAATAGACACAGCGCCAGGAACGCCGCCAGACCCGGTCTTAAAAACAATACGCCGCCCGACAAAAGACACCCCTCCTCCGACCTTAAGTCACCACAAGTTACTTTGAGATCTCGGCGGTTATGACGAGCCTTATGCGCTTACCAGAAAGCGGGCTGGACGAGAAAATGCCTCAAGGAAGGTGAAATGGCCACGTCCGTCGTATTGCCAACATTGCCACTTCACCGGATAGGAGGCCCAAAAGAATGTCTATCGGACCCTACACGGATGAGACAGTCGGCAGGCTCTTCATGGATCCTGACGCGGATAAGATTCGCGAGTTTTTCAGATCAAAACCTCGAGCTCTAGTCGACAAACGGATGAATGTAAGAGAGGCGGTCTCACGGTTCATATCTGACGGAGACTACATCGGTATTGGCGGATTCGGCACCAACAGAATCTCAACCGCAATCCTACATGAGGTTCTCAGACAGAACAAGAAAGGCCTAGGGCTTTCGGGACACACAGCCACCCACGATTTCCAGATCTTAGCCGCCGGCGGGGCTATAGACCGGGTGGATGTCGCCTATGTCATAGGCCTGGAAGCCAGAGGTTTGTCAAGGGCGGCCCGAAGGCTATTCGAACAGGCTCACGTCGAGGTCTGCGAATGGACCAACGCGGCGTTGGCTTGGCGATACAAGGCAGCCGTCATGGGTATTCCTTTCATCCCGGCCAGGGTCATGTTTGGCTCCGACACCATGAGGTACAGCGCGGCCAAAACTACACTATGCCCGTTTACGGGGCAAAAACTGCTGGCGCTCCCTGCCCTGTCCCCGGACCTGGCGATTATCCACGTACATCGCTGCGATATGTACGGAAACTCGCAGATTGAAGGCATATCGGTATCGGACGCTGATTTGGCCAGAGCCAGCAAGAAGGTCATCATCACTGCCGAAGAAGTGGTTTCCCAAGACGTGATAAGGAAAGATCCCACGCGCACCATTATCCCGGGGTTTTGCGTAGACGCTGTGGTCGAAGTTAAGTACGGAAGCTATCCGGGTAACATGCCCTACGCCTACTTCTCTGATGAAGACCACTTGAGGGAGTGGCTGTCCGCCGACACTAAACCCGAAACTTTGCAGCCGTTCCTCGAGAAGTACATTTTTGGCACCAAAGATTTCTCCGAGTACCTCGAGCTTTGCGGAGGACAGGCCAAGATGGACCGGTTAAGACGCCTTGAGTTCCTGGAGGAGGGATAAGCCGTGGAAGCGAACCTTAAGCGCGATCAGCAGGAACAAAACGTCGTCAAGGACGCGGCTCCTGAGTTTAATCCCATGGAGCTGATGATCTGCCTTGCCGCCCGTTACTTAGAGGACGGTTCCAGCGTCGTCGTGGGAACCGGCGCGCCGTGCGCGGCGGCTATGCTGGCCCAGAAAACCCACGCGCCCAACCTGATGATCTTGTTTGAAGCCGGCGGAATAGGCCCGCTGCTGCCTACCATGCCGATTTCAGTCGGGGATTCCCGCACGTTCCACAAGGGGATAATGGCGTCCACCATGACCGAGATCATGAATGCCTGCCAACGAGGCGTAGTGGATTACTGCTTCTTGGGAGGAGCCCAGATAGACCAGTACGGCAACATAAACTCTACGGTTATCGGCAGTTTCGCGAAACCGAAAGTCCGGTTGCCGGGCTCAGGCGGCGCTAACGACCTCGCGTCCCTATGTTGGAAGACGATGGTGATCACGCCCCACGACCCGCGGCGCTTTGTGGAGAAAGTCGATTTCATAACCAGCCCCGGATACCTTTGGGGAAAAGGCGCTCGGGAAGAGGTGGGGCTCCCCCCCGAAACAGGTCCCCACAAAATAATCACGAATCTGTGTGTGATGGGCTTTGACGAGGAGACAAAAAGGCTCCGGGTAGAAACCATCCATCCGGGAGTGTCAAAGGAAGATGTGGTCGCCGCCACGGGATTCGAACTTATGTGGCCGCCGGATCTTACGGTATCCAGACTGCCCAGTGCCGAGGAGCTCCGAATCTTGCGAGAAGAAGTGGATCCGCAAAAGTACATCATCGGACGGCAAGCAACTTAAGAAGGAGCC
>DAIRWA010000041.1:0-7873 GCA_036802545.1 Bacillota bacterium
CAGCATACATCATATTACCCGGCATCAGCCGTATAACCATGAAACCAATGGTGATGATGATGAACAACGTGATAAGCATTGCCATTATGCGTTGTAGAGTATACCTAAGCGAAGGGGTCCCCTCCCACCATTAAAGCCACCGGTTCGTTGAAGCAGGGCTTGCTAAGGCTGCTCCGACGCCTGCAGGTACAAACCTTCGCCCGCAGACGTCGGAGGCGCTGAACCAACTAGTCTCTACAGATCAGTCAACTACCTTCGCGTACATCCAGCCCCAACCAAATGCAGGATAATAGTCATCGAGAGGCAGTTCAATGCGATCGCTAATCAAGCGACGTCCGGGAGTCTCGTAAATCGGGATGGTGAGCACCTCATCAATCAGATACTCCTCCATCTCAAAGCACTGGTCGAGACGGTAATCGTTGTCCGTCTTGCCCCTCTCGGTCTGATTCGCGTTCTCCCACAGGGCGTCATACTCTTCGTTGTAGTGAGGTTCGTTCTTGTTGTTGAACCAGCTGGTATACACCTTGAATCCATTGGCGACATCAGTCAGGCTGACCGACCAGCCGCCCCAAGCAAGCTCGTACGTATCCGGATTCTCCTCTGTCCAGCTCTTGCGGAGAGACGAAGCCAGAGAGCTCGCCATGCCTTCGATCTTGAACTCAAACTGGGGTCCGAGAACTTCGGGCCAGCTCTTATGCAGGAACTCGCTGACTGCTTTAGTGTTAGTAGAAGTTTCGGAGTAGATCATGGTGACTTCGGCTTTGTCTATTCCAAGTTCGTCTAGAGCGGTCTGGAAGTACTCCCGTGCCAGCTCCGGATCGTAGCCGTTGTTCGGAGGCAGATAAGCCTGGGCCTCCGGAAGATCGCGGTAGAAGACACCGGTATCTATACTTGAAATAATAGCGGAAGCTACTATCCAAGTAGCAGGTTCTCCTTTCACGAGCTTGGCGATGGCTTCCCTATCTGTGGCATAGAAAAGCGCATTACGGAAGTTCTTGTTACCCAAGGCGTTGTTGTTTTTGGTATTGCCAATGTTAACGCATATAGACGTCACGGATTCAGGACGGGATGGGTTCAGCCGTGGATCGTCTTCGTACTGCTCTATAGCAGCAGCGCCTAGAGAGACCGTGTCTATATTGCCGGCCAGGAACATCTCCAACGCCGTATTGCTGTCTGTGATTACATAGTAAACGACTTTCTCGAGACTAATTTCGTCTGCGCGAACGTAGTCGGGATTGCGTTCAAACACGAATTGGGACCCTTCCGTCCAGTCTGTCAGTATGAACGCTCCGCAACTCATCCAACCTCCGGTGATAGTCCCGTAAGTATTGGAGGTGCGATCCTCAGAGAAACCTGCCTCCCAAGTCGGCTCATGCACCAGGTGCGTGTACTTGGTTGAGAACTGTGTCTTCACGTCGTTCACGGTAGCGAAAGACTCAGTCTCCACCTGCAGAGTGTAGTCATCGATCTTGGTCAGACCAACGGTATCCCAAGGTATAGAATTTGAGTCGCCCTGCTGGTAGTAGTCGACTGCGCCCTTGATGGTTATGTACTCACTGGCGACCTGTGAGGCGCGCCTGGTTAAGAGCAAAGGATCCATAACCTGTTTAAGCGAGTAAAGCACATCGTCCACTGTGATGGGATCCCCGTTTTCCCACTTAGCGTTATCGTGGATCTTGATCTCCCACAGAGTACCGTCATCGTTTTTTGCCACCGGGTCACCGATGGCCAGTTGCCCTTCGAACACAAATCCATCGCCTGTATCGTTCGGTAAATACTCGTAGAGCCCTATAGAGCACATCTCAATAATCGTTGTGCCGGCGGTCTCCGAGCTTTGGAAAGGATTGAGAGTTGACACAGTTCCGACATAGTTGTACAGTGTTCCGTAGACTTCTGGCTTATCGGAGCCAGGATCTGGCTCAACCGCCGGATTACCGCACGCACTGAGCACGCAGGCAATCAAGAGAACGATCACAAGTAACGGTCTCTTACTCAACCTCCTACCTCCTTTGAAAATGTGTGCCGATGGCCGTGTGCTTTCTCCCAGTCTGGGGCTCATGTTTCTCATTTTTATGATAAGATGGGATTTGAAAGAGGTCAAACAACGATTAAGCATGCTCCCATTCCATTGTGGAATGGGACTCGTACAGGGACGATGAGGAGACCCGAACATGGATGAACTAAAACTATACTACTTCTCCTGCGTCTGCCGCCACCTAAGCTTCACGAAAGCTGCCCAGACATGCAACGTTGTGCAATCGACCATAAGCAAACAAATCGCGGCGTTAGAAGAAGAACTCGGAGTGAAGCTGTTCCATCGTAAACACCGCTCGATCAAGCTCACCCCGGCCGGAGAAAGGCTGCTAGAGCACGCGAACACCTACACCAACCAATACAGAGCCATAAACGCAAGCGTGCAGAAGCTTATGATGGACTACTCGGATCGAATCAAAATAGGCGTCGGTCAGTATGAAGCGGACCTCATACTCGAACCCCTCAAGGAATTTGCCGGTAAGCATCCTGACATCGAGATAAACTGCATGCATTACGCCTACTCGAATCTGGTATCGCTTTGCGGCAGCGGGGCTTTGGACGTAGCGATCGGTACCGAGCTGTGTTCGAGTGTTCTTAAGTCAAAAACATCGATTGACCTGCTGACAGACAGGTGGTTGGTTGCCGCGCACCGAGATTGCGATTTCTGGAAGCTTGCTCCGGAAAAGCAGAGCACCCTGGATGGGCAATTGGTGATAACCACGTACAATAATGAGTATGAGCCGGTACGGCCGTACTGCATAAGCCACCGAACAAAGCACAAGGCCTTCACGTACAGCAACACGTACCTTTCGCAGATCTTGCTCCTTCGGGCCAACATGGGAATCGCGCTGCTGCCTTCGTATCTCAGACCGTTCTTGCCCGAATGCGTAAGGATGGAAAACCTCTTAGATCCGCCCTTGATCCTTAAATTCACCGCCACATACGACCCCGAGATGTCCACAAGGTCGACCCCTAAGTTTGTTGAGCTCTGCCGAGACAGTCTGGGAGGTCTGAACCGCCAAGTATCCTTGCCCTAGCTGCATAACAACCCCCGGTCTCCCAGGGGTTGTCCAGACTGCATTCTCTATACGTCATGTAGTATCTGTCGTTGTTGTTCAGCACCCCGAAACTACCGTCGCCGTCTGCCTAACGTATGGCTTGCGATGCCGCCACCGTGGGCGCCTCTGCTTTGGGCTTGAGGCAGATGATACCCAAACTAACTACAAGTGCAGCATTGTCAACGCGCCGCGGTACGCCATCAAATAGTCCGCGCCGGTGTACTCGACGGTTACCGGGTCTACCCTCACCGAACCCGGCATGATCGAGGCGGCGTCCGCCTTTGCCGAGTTGCGGAATTGCAGTCGAACTGTGGCCGGAACAGGCGCTTTGATTGCCTTATACGAACCCAGGTTGCTAAGCGCCCTCTCAGCGGCGTCCTTGATCTGGGCGCGGGCCTTCAACGGATGCATTCCCATGGCCGATGTCTGGCTGCGCGGCTCCTTAACCGCAACCGTCTCGACGGTACCCAGCAGGTCTTTGGCTTCCTGGCAAACCTGACAATCGCCGGAAACGAGGACAACCGGGACTCCGTAATATGCCGCCATCAGGGCGTTCATACCCGTCTCTCCCATCACCTTTCCGTTAACAAAGTAGTTCTGGACAGCAAGGCTGTACGTGTGGTTGAGAACCCCTAGAGAGAGGCATCGAGAATGATAGCCTATGAAGAATGCCGCGTCGAAGGTGGAATCCAACCCCTCCACCATGGCCATGGGTTTGCCCCCACCGGTTACCAGCGTGGCCTCTGGATTAAGGTCCTCAGGCAGGATGTTCCGTCCGCCATTGTGGGAATCCGTCACAACAATCTTGGACGCTCCCGCCGCCAAAGCACCTTCAATAGCCGCATTGGCATCTTTTGTCATGTACCTTCTAAATACTTCGTAGTCAGACTTCCCGCGCTCGGTCTGATCCCAAGCGACGACGCCTGAAATACCTTCCATATCCACTCCGATGAATACCTTCACTGCATTTACCTCCGTTCTTATGGGCCCTAGGGTCTCGTAAGACAAGCCAAGAGACTCGCAAGGCCGTGAGATGAGACTCACTGCCATATGGTGAGCTTCTTTATCGGGGATTCCAATTCCTTCACGCCGAGGTCGCACGCCGCGTAGATGAAGCGGAAGTGCTGTTCAATCGCGGTTTGATGCTTACGTAACCGCCAACTCCAGACTCGAGTCGCCTCCAGTTAGAGTAAACGCCGGCGTGATCGTCGGCGCTAGACCCAGATGATTCCCGAGTTGGAGTTGACGCTCATGCGTCCGTCTACCATCGAGACGGTAACATTCTGGAGCGCTGTGCCTGTCTGATAGCTTATCCGGCCCACGCGGAGATGAGTGTCCGGCGACACGGTCTGGGCGTGAATCGATCCGTTGACGCCCACCTCCAGGACAGTGACGGCCGACCCGTGGCCTCCCGCTTGGTTCACGCGGATGCTCTGCCGGGCCCTTGCGGTTCCGCCTCGGAAAAGCCCCGGAGACCCTTCCACTCTGATTTGTCTTCCTGCAGCAAGCGAACTGTAGAGGGCTCCCGGCCCCGTTACCACTATGTCCCGGGACGCTTCGAGCACTGAGCCTTGAGCGTAAGGCACTAGAATATCTGACTCGCCCTTCAGCAGTTCCTCTCCTGTCCAGATGATCGCCGGAGCGATCTTCTCGATAATGGCCCTTGCCCTCTCGAAAAGAACCGGCCTTGCCCCAATGATAAGTTCTTCTGTTTCCAACAATCTCGCGGACACATCAGCCGGCATTGACGTGAGGTCCTCCTTGTGCAAAGCCAGGAGCAGCCCGACTGCCTTTCGGAAATGTGCGAGAGCTCCGTCATGGGCCGTCTCAGCATTCAGGCCGGACCGGATCTGCTCCTGAACGCCCATGATCTGGTCTAGGAACGTCTCCAAATCCTTCAGAGCGCGGTTGATTCGCTGAACCCAAGAAGCGTCCTTGCCCGCGGACACGGTCGACTTGAAGACGTTGCCCCTGAGTCTCACGCTGCCCCAAGCCGTCACTATCGCCTCTGTCACAACACCGCCGACCTCAAGGGTCCCCTCACTTTCGGCGACCATCCCCTCAGTTACCTGTCCCTGGACCAGGAGACTACCGCTTGACCTGGCGTTCCCGGTAGATAGATCCACATCCCCCCGGTGTATGACAAAAGGATCCACGCTGACAACACCGGATCGCTCGTTGTACTGAGGACGTCCGGATGTGGTAGCGAAGGCGGCCAACAATTCACCCTCTTGCCTGATTTCAACGCCCTTGCCGGCTCTGAGTTGAACATCTTTGGGATGTGGCGGCAGGATAGGCTCACCGGTAACGGATCTGCCCGGGGTGCCGGGCTCCATGCTAACTTTGCTAGCAATCATCCCGCCCGCCCTAATATCAGGCATCTTTACCGCTTCCCGAAAATCTACTCGGTCCGCCTCGAACGGCAGATACACGGCCTTCTCGAGGTTAGTGTGGAACTCTATGTATGCGTCTTTGCCTTGGGAATAAGGTTCTCCTCGGGCTACAAGGATCGGTTCGACCTGAAAATCGGTACAGGCCCGGTGGCACGCCTGCGAATCAATATCCACAACAATGCCCTTGGCGTGTATAGCCGCTACGGCATCAGAGAGGGAGGGTTTGGCAGGCACTGAACTCCTTACAACGCTGAGTATTAGGTCTTTGACGGCCGGGCTGTCCATGAGGCTGATTTCCGAACCGTCAACTGGGGTGACAGTGAGGTGTGCCTCTAGGCCACTCTTAGATGTGGTAACCGAATAAGCGACTGTCGGCTGGCTATGACGAAGCGTTATCTCAAGAACGTCCGAGCTAGTTACCGGGAAAGGGCTTGCGATCCTCTTGCCCTGAACGTACATCTCCACATCTTCGCATGGCGTAATCGTCGCAGGCGTTCCACCCGGTCCCGGCGGGTTCACACCCACGACTCCGTCTTTTACCCAAGCTGTCCCATGGTTTGGGTCGTTGTATCCGCTCACATCAGATGCCTCCAGACTCTAGGAGGTAGTTGTGGATTCGATGATAGTATCGGAATAGGCGGGCATTCCCTTAACCTCTCTCAGGCTGAATCGGCTCTCTTACTGGTATTCCCCCACATCCACAGCGGGCAGGAACAGCGGTGAAGGAGCCATAAGGCTGAAATACTCGCTGGTATTTGCCTCGCTCACGCCGGGAAGGATGGATATGTGACCCATGGGTACTGAGCCAGTCCACCTTTCTCGCCGGGGGGAATGTCAAAGATATGCCGCATTTCAAATATAGAGCGCATCTTTACGAACACTTGGGGGCGAATGCCAGAGATGTAATCCTTGCGGCCGAGAAAGCCGCGACAGAGATTAAGGGTGCCGATTATGGTGATGAAAACCCAGGATCTCCTGCCGTTCATGAGGGTCTGCCGCTCGCTAAGCCGGTCGCGTCCATTTCGAAAGCCGCTTCAGAGATGCGGGAAATCGTCAAGGATGTCTACGGCGACGGCTACGACACCTGCCCGATAGCTTCGGCTGAAGCGGCTATGTGGTTGGCTTGCCGGTCCGCGTTCGCACCGCCTTCATCGGTGAGCGGACGACGATACAGGGCCCGTTACATAACGCCTCTGGAGAAGCACACGGGCAGACAGTCTTCTTACGGCCAAATCTACCCTCCCCAGTACAAACGGTTTATCTGCGAAGATGATGTGGCGCGAGACCGATGCAGCGATACCATTCGCCAGATAGACGACCTGGACGCGGTGGTAGTACCTCTTGAGGGTGCCGGGTACGTCCACCACGGCATCGCCTATACCCCGGTCGCCCTGCTTACTGAAGTCGACGCCGAGTCATCCCTGGAGATCATCGCGGCGACAGCGGATGTTCATGCTGCCAGCCTTGCCGGTTTTCTGTCAACGGGGTACGACACTCCGGGGTTCGGTGCGGCTATGCGCGACGACAAGGGGACTCCCTTGCTGCAATCCGGCATGGGCCAGCTGGCGGGAGAGTTCGATGTCCCCTACATCATGGACTGCGGACTTTCAATCCCCCTACTGGGGGCGACCCCTGCTAGCGCTAGAGCAACCTTGGCCGTATACAGCCTCAGCGAACAACCCGGCTGGGACTCTCCAGCTCTCATCGTCGGCCTGGAAAGCCTCATGACGCCAATCCGCAAAGAAGCGGGGCTATTCAAGGTGCCTCCCCTCGGCGGATATGTAATGAAGGACACGCCTTACGCGTCCCTGGTGCCGACCGCTGCCGTTATCGCCGAGCAGTTCCATATGCTGCGGACGTTAAGGGAGAGACCGCGCAGATACGCAGATGAGGTCGACGATCTAAATCGGGTGGTTCTCAAGGAACTCTCGAGTCTTCCGGCCAAGCTCAAAGACTGCCTGAAGGTAACCCCCTCATATGGCATGCTTGCGGTTGAGGTGAACTACGAGGACTCTTGGAAGGAAGGCACGGGTATCCCGATCTTCACCATGGGTGACACCAACGCAGGCACTCACTTGATGCAGCTGGCACTAGACCTTATGGGCGCCTCAGGGATCAAGGTGCTAGACGCTTCTATCTATATTACGGCTGGCAGGGAGGAATCCGGGGCCGGACCCGGTTCAGATAGAGTCCGCTATTCGATCCAGTGCGTGACAGCACTGCTTCAGATATTGGCGAAGCACTCGGGGTTTCTAGAGTAGCGTACAGATTTGCCGTGCGCAGTCGTGGAGAGCACGCCTCCAGGGAGAACGACGCGACGACATGCTCACTTTTGGCGTGCTTCAACCTTCGACCGTGCCTCTAGTGTGGGGTTGTTCGCGAATACCA
>DAIRWA010000041.1:7973-11790 GCA_036802545.1 Bacillota bacterium
CTTCAACCTTCGACCGTGCCTCTAGTGTGGGGTTGTTCGCGAATACCACCCATAATGACGTGTCGACGTGCGTCCGAACATATGTGAATCATCGAGGCGCTAGTCCAGTCGGACGTCAAGGCGCGCATCAAGTCGCAGCACAGTCTTAAGAAGCACGTTAGCCCCCGCCGCGCATTGCTCCCTCTCCGTCCACTCGTCGGGGCTATGGCTGATCCCTTTCCTGCTCGGGACGAAAACCATTCCCGATGGTACCAACCCTGCTAAGTGCATGCAATCATGCGCGGCGCCGGACGGCATCCTCCGAGAGCGAAGGTTGAGCTCATCCGCAGCAGCTTCGATATCGCCTTGGATTTGCTCGTCCAGCGGAACGGCCAGAATCGCCGACGCCGGTGAGACCGATACCTGCACGTCTCGCTCTTGGGCAATCGCCGCCGCGTGCTCGCGTAGCGCCAAGATTATCCTTTCAGATACGTCGTTATCCACGTCCCGCACTTCAGCCGACACTTCGGCTTCTCCCGGGATCACATTCTGGCCACCCGGCAAGACGCTGATTCTGCCGCACGTGCCCACGCTCGAACCTGAACCCAGTTCTGAGACGAACTCCGGGACATCCAGAATGAACCGTGCCGCCGCCAAGAGCGCATCCTTTCGCATGTTCATGGGTGTTGTGCCCGCGTGATTGGCCATACCGAGAAACTTGGCCGTGAAAGACCTGATCCCCACGATCCCGGTCACCACTCCAATGTCCTCTCCTGATGCGTCAAGCACACCGCCCTGCTCGATGTGGAGTTCAAGGTAGCAAGCCAGTTCTCCGTCCTTAAGCCTTCGGGGATCTCCACTGATCGCGGCTTGCTCCAAGACCTGAGCCAGCCCGGCCACCTCATCTTGAGACGAACCTTCACGAAGCAACCCCTGCACAAAGGAACGGCTCCCGAGAGTACCATGACCGATACGACTTCCTTCCTCGTTGGCGAAAGCAGCCACTTCTATCGAATGTTTGAGGATCGCGCCGCTCTCGATAAGGGTTCGAACGCACTCTAAAGCTCCAAGCACCCCAACGGTGCCGTCAAACCGTCCGCCTTCCGGTACGGTGTCAATATGAGAGCCAAGCATAATAGCAGGATACTTAGCATCGGGGTTGTCGCGCACCGAGGAATCCGGCGTAGTGCCGGAGTGGTCCACGTTTACGGCAGACTCCCGCTCCCTACCTTTCGTTTCGCGGCATGCCACCTTCGCAGAGCCGCAATCCGTAACCTCCCGTTCACCTACGTCAGTCGGCTCGTACCTCCCGAAGACGTTGCCCACCCCGTCCATCCAGGCCTTGAGGCCTGCTTCCCGCATCCTCGCAAGCAACCATCGTCTGCCCGCCACATCCTCGGGAGTAAACGCCAGCCTGGAGACCCCTCGCCCTCGCGGGTCTCTTCCAATCTGCCCCAACTGCTCAAGGTCGGACCACAGACGATCGCTGTTAACAAAAAACGCGTTGTTCTTCGCGGTCATGGCGGATATCCCCGTTTCTTATGCGCTTGAAACCTACGCGGGCAAGATAGTCGCGACTTGGACTTCGCCTCTTGATCGCTATACACCTGCATTCGCCCCCTTAGTTCGATCGGCTTGGTTGATCAAGATAACAAGGAACAACAGCTGCGTTACTGCTATTGACGAACAACGTCGAAATGGGCCAGACTTTACTTGGCAATTTGATCCAGCAACTTCGAATAGGAGGCTACCGCCATGACCGAATTCAGACTCGAACGCCTAAACCGCCACCGGTTTGAGAAGCAATCTTTCGACAAAGCCATTATCGTGACAGGCGCGACTGAAAACCACGCTTTCCACCTCCCCATGGGGACAGACAGTTTCGCTGCCTACGCTGTGGCTGAGGAGACGGCCAAGAAGGTCGACGGAGCCCTGCTCCTGCCCCCTATTCCCTTTGGGGTCAGCGACCAGCTGATGCCCTATCCGTTCACAATCACCCTGACAGCGGAAACGTTGTCTCAGGTCGTCTATGAGGTGGCAGAATCATGCTTGGTCCAGGGGATTAACAGGTTTCTCTTGATAAACGGCCACGGAGGCAACAATTCCGCTATTGATGTGGCCATGCGCAGAATCCGGCGTCAATACCCTGACGTGAAGATGGCAGCTTCGCTAGCGTGGTGGATCTCGGGGCCGAAGCTCCTGTCCGAAGGCACTTTCGAAAAGGACTACGGCATCGGGCACGCAGGTGAAGCCGAAACCTCCACCGCTCTGTATGTGGCGCCTGACTGCGTAGATATGGATGTAGCGCGTGGCGAATGGCCGCAATCTCCCAAAGAGATACGCCTGCTCACCACTATTCCGGAGACATCGAAGACCGGTGCCACCGGCGACCCATGCCAGGCAACGGCCGAGAAAGGCAGGTTGATAGTGACTGCGCTTGCCGAGTACCTGGCAGCGTTCATCAAAGAAATGGACCGAACCGGTTGGGATTTCGCCCGAGAAGACTGGTCGTTCCTTGACAGCTAGATCCTCGGTGAGGTGCTGAAAACAGTAGGAGGAGGGCCGGATACCCGGCCCTCTTTGATAGTGCGCCGGGCATAGCGCTTCACATGGGGGTGAAAGCCCAAGATTTGCCGTGAGATGTCAGCAGAAGCCATAGTACCTGAAACCGAAGGGCGGAGGGGAAGAGCCGAATCAGATGAGATGGAGGTCAATGAAGGCTACCAGAAGCGACGAGTTAAAACACAGACAACCCATTTGTGGGGCTGCAGGAAGATACTGCGGAACAGGAAGGATATGCAGAAGCGTGTGTGTCGCCAAGGATGGCCGAAACGGATACCGCCGACACAAGCCAGCAAGAGGAAGGACTGTTGGAGGAAATCCTGAGTTCCGACAACCTGTACCGAGCGTACAAGCAGGTCAGGAGGACAGGTACCCAAGCTTCAAAGAACTCTATCTTGCTGCTTAAGTGTAAAGTCTGGAAGCGCCGTATACCGAACGGTACGTACGGTGCTGTGTGAGGTCGGCTGGCCGACTAACGACCAGCCTCCTACCCGATTATGGCTCTCATTGGTGCTCGCCTGCGAGCACATAGACCCCTACCTGCTTCCCACAGAGCAACACGCGCGTTGCTGCCCACCAGCGAGCAGTTGGCTCGTTATCACCCGCCACAGACCATCAGCCCTGCGCCAAGAAATCCATAGCCACCTGCGCAAACACGGCCGAGCCTAGATGCAAGACGGCCTCATCCACATCGAACTTAGGATGGTGGTTGGGAAAGTCCGTTCCTTTCTCGGGATTTGCGGTGCCAAGCGCGAAGTAGGCTCCGGGCACCTCGTTGAGGAAGAGGGCCATGTCCTCGCCGCCCATGCTGGGCTTGACGTCCACGACATTCTCGACCCCAACAATTGACGCAGCTGCCTTCTTGACTAGATCAGTCATCTCGGGGTTGTTGACCAGAGGAGGGTGCCCATGAGTATACTCAACCGTAGCGCTACCCCTCATTGCCGAAGCAATCCCCTCGCAAATCTCGCGAACCCGCCCGGGTATGAAGGAAGCCAACTCCTTGTCCAGGTATCTTACGGTCCCGTTCATCACGCAATCGTCTGGGATGATGTTGGCTGCCGTACCCGCTTTGATAATCCCGATCGTAACCACTGCCGGTGACACGGGGCTCACTTCTCTGGACACAATGGTCTGCAACGACATGGCTATTTGGGCCGCGATAACAACCGGATCTACCGAGAGATGGGGAGCCGCGCCGTGGCCGCCTTTTCCCTTGACTTTCACGGAAAAGCGATCTGTAGCGGCCATCATGGGACCTGGCGTAATCCCCAGC
>DAIRWA010000042.1:0-11646 GCA_036802545.1 Bacillota bacterium
GACCTTTGGCTGTTTCAGGTTGAACCTGCAGCAGACGCGGGTTCCGCGGGGAATATCTCCCAATCACAAGGGCCCTGGCTCCTGTATGACGGGCCGGGTCCGACGCACAATCCTGTATGGTCCCCTTCTGGCAAATGGCTGGCCTTCACTGGCCACGATTCGAAACGCGGTGTCACGACGCGCACAGACCTTTGGGTCCTGGACGTTGAAGGCTTCATCAAGTCCATCGAGGCCGGAGTGGTTCCGTCTCCGCTGTCCCAAGAACAAGTCCTTAACCTTACTGGCGAGATCGACCGAGCGCTTCTGCGAGGCGTTCCCGGGCCCGAGCCCTCTTATGGGGGTGCTACGAGACCGGCGGTATGGCGAGATGAAGACCTTTACTTCGGACTGGTAAACCACGGGGAGACCTGCATATATCGGGCTTTCCAAGAGCCTGACAAAGTCCGCTCTCCCAAAGAGCATTCACAGGCCAAGGGGACTGAATCCACTCACGGGGCATGGACCCTCCAGCGGATACTGGGGGAAACAGGCACGGCGATATCGGGTTTCCACATTGGGGCGAAAACACTCGCCTATCAGGCATCTGACCCGATTACGCCTGAGGATTTGTATGTGGCGAGGGCTGACCGGGTGGATGATGACGTCGCCCACGGCCAGAGTAGCCTGCTCCGCGGCAAGGCCCTCGGCTCCAACTCGATCATCCGGCTGACAGATGAAAACGACTCGTTCATGGCGGACATAGCCACAGGAACATGGGAAAAACTCCAGTGTCACGCGGACGACGGGCAGGAACTGGACTATTGGATGATGTATCCCCAAGGCTACGAGAAAAGCTCAGGCAAGAAGCTGCCGACGCTGATTATGGTCCACGGCGGACCGCACAGCGCCTACGGTCCCGCGTTCAGCTTCACGGCAAACCTGTTTGCAAGCCACGGATACATTGTGGTCTACTCCAACCCGAGAGGGAGTTCCTCGTACGGCCAAGAGTTCTCCTCCTGCATCGATGCGGATTGGGGAAGAAAAGATTACGGGGACGTCATGGCATGCGTGAACGCGGCAGTCTTGGGAGAAGCCGTGGACGAGGACAACCTTTTCCTGTACGGATGGTCCTACGGCGGATGGTGGACTGTTTGGGCAATCACACAGACCGACGCCTTCAAAGCTGCGTGCGCAGGCGCCTGCGTATCCAATCTCCATAACGACTACGGCACCGCCGACTGCTTATGGGCCAACGAACAGGAGTACGGCGGAAAACCATGGGAGGATGCCGACGGTCTCCTTAAGAGGTCGCCGATAAGCTACGTGGCGAACGTGAACACTCCGCTCTTGCTCATTCACGGCGAAGGCGATCTCAGATGCCCGATTACCAATTCCGAACAATACTACGCCGCTCTAAAGAGGCTTGGAAAGACAGCCGTCTTTATCCGGTATCCGGGAGAGTACCACCTCATAAAGCGACACCTACATCAGATAGATAAACTGGAGCGAATGCTTTCCTGGTTCCAATACTACAGGGGCACCAGCAAACGCGGACTCTAGGACGCGGTGAAACCGGGTCAGGTAGTCCGGCCCGCGCCCGAATATCATTAGCAGGCACGGGGCTTTGGCACTGAGGCCAAGGCCCCTGACATCCCCCCCGCAGAAATCACGATACGCATCTTCAACCTATTCCTCACCGTCACACCTGCTTGCCGAACTACGTAAGATGACCATAATCTCTTCGGAGGAGGGTCACCTTTGAAACGTCTTGCTCCACGTATTGCGTCGGTGTTTCTAGCATTTGTGATCTGTCTGTCCTTTTTCGGCTGCGGTCCAAAGCCCCAAGAGGCGAAACCCGCACCGCCCGTATCCTCAGGTACGAATCTTGCCGAACTGGTTACTCCCATCAACCCGGCGGCGAAGGTCACCGTCGGCCTCAAACAGGCGGTCTCTGACTCGGGCGTGTTGATCGGCGTAGCTAAGGGCTATTACAAAGAGCTGGGCATTGAAATCGAAATGCAGCAGTTCGCGACGGGACAGGACATGATCAACGCCCTCGCGGCTGGTCAATTGGACGTAGGCCTCACTGTCACCGCGTCGGGACTTTTTAACGCGATGCTTCGGGATTTGCCGCTCAAGATAGTGGCCGACAAAGGCTTTAACATTCCGGATCAGGGCTACTACCGCTTTGTCATCCAGAAAGACTTGGTAGACGAAGTGAAAGACTTTGAAGACCTGCGCGGCCGGAAACTAGGGATAGTCGGAACGGCGTCTCTGGACGAAATCGCGCTGGACAGAGTGCTTCAGAAAGGCGGCATGACCACCGCCGATGTCGACATGCAGGTCATCCGATCATTCCCTGACATCGTCGCCGCGCTGTCAAACAAGAGTATTGACGGCGGCATGATCATCGAACCCTTTGTCGCCCAGGCGGTAGCCAAAGATATCGCCGACCCATGGAAGGACCCGAAAGAATACGATCCGGACGCCCAGGTCGCCCTCGTGGTCTACGGTAAGAGCATCATGGAGAGGCCGGAAGTGGCTAAAGCCTTCATGGTCGCGTACGTCCAATCGCTAAGAGACTACAACGACGCGTTTTTCCATGACGTCGATCAGGATGCCATCGTTGACATCCTGGTGGAGTACTCCTCGGTCAAGGAAAAGGCCCTGTTCGTGGAGATGTTCCCCACCGGACTGAATCCCGACGGATACGTCCGGATGAAAGGCGTCCAGATGGACATCGACTGGTACAAATCTAGAGAGCTCTTGAAAGGCGACTTGACAGCGGAAGACGTCGTAGATAACTCCTACGTGGATTACGCGCTGGAGGTTCTGGGCAAGTACGGCAAGTAGACACAGCAAAACGGAGGAGGATGTCAAGGTGAGCGATTACGCCAGGCGGGCGCCGGGTCAAGGGCTGGTCGAAGAAGTGATTGTCCTGGAACGAAGCCGGACGGCCAAGCCGGCTCTTATGTCAAAGAGGACGTTCGTTCGACTGATCGCTTTTCTGTCACCATCGCTCCTCTTAGTTCTTTGGGAGGTGCTGGCGAGGCTCAATGTCATTGACGTTAGGCTCTTTTCCCGGCCCTCCCTCATTTTTGAAGCCCTGTACCCCCTAGTAAAGACTGGGGAGCTTTTCAGACACGCTTACATTAGCGTCCAGCGGATTGTCTTGGGGCTTTTCTGCGGAGCGGTCCCAGGCGTGGTGCTCGGGCTGTCTATGGGGTTGTTTCCGCCAATAAGAGCGTCCCTCATGCCGCTGGTGGCGAGCACCTTCCCCATTCCCAAACTGGCGATAATGCCTCTTATCCTCATAGTGTTCGGCTTGGGCGAGGCGTCCAAGGTCTTCACTATAGCGATAGGCGTGTTCTACCTGGTACTCATCAACTCCATGACCGGCGTCCTGAGTATCGAACCCATCTTCTTGGAGGTGGCCAAGAACTTCGGAGCGTCGAGGCGTCAATTCTACCTGACTGTCGCCCTGCCGGGCTCTCTTCCAATGATATTCGCCGGACTCAAGCTGGGCATGGGCACGGCGCTTCTGCTGATCGTAGCCGCGGAGCTTTCCGCCGCCCAAGCTGGTGTCGGCTGGATGGTGTGGAGAGCCTACGACATGTTCGACATTGAGCGTATGTTCTCTGCGCTAATTACTCTCGCGGCGATGGGGTACCTCCTGTCTCTTGCCCTAGACGCGTTGGAGAAAAGGGTTATCCCCTGGAAGGCGCGATAGGCCTGTATCGCACGCAAGTCTCTTGAGGAGGGTTAGCCATGCCGCCGTACCTACTTGCCGCCTCGGACCCGACGGACCTAGACGACATAGCAGTCGAGACCGCCAACCTGACCAAGGTGTTCGAATCGCCTACCGGAACTGTGACCGCCCTAGATGACCTCAACCTTTGCGTCGGAAACGGGGAATTCGTCTGCATCGTGGGCCCGTCGGGGTGCGGCAAGACCACCCTGTTGCGGGTCATGGCCGGCCTCGAACAGCAGACCTCGGGGAAGATTTACGTTCATAGACGCGCTCACCAAAGGCCGCTTACGGCTATGGTGTTTCAGACCGACTCCGTATTCCCTTGGATGACAGTGGAAAGGAATGTGGGATACGGCCTAGAGATGCAGGGCGTCTCAAAGAAGAAGCGCACGGAGACCGTGGATAAGCTCCTGGCCATGACCGGTCTAGCGGAATTCGCCAAGAGCTACCCTCATCAGTTGTCCGGCGGGATGAAGCAAAGAGTGAATGTTGCGAGAGCGTTCGCCGCGGACCCCGAGATACTCTTGATGGATGAGCCTTTCGGTCTCCTGGATGAGCAGAACCGGCTTATCCTTCAAAGAGAGCTCATGGACATCTGGCAGGAGTCTCAGAAGACCACGGTGTTCATCACTCACAGCGTTGATGAAGCCTTGATCCTCTGCGATCGCCTATTGGTCATGACGGCTCAACCTGGGAAAATCAAGCGCATCATAGACGTTGACCTTGAACGGCCCAGGGACATAATCTCCCTTCGCCGCGACCGCCGCTTCATCGAGCTATATACGGAAGTCTGGCATCTCTTGTCCGAAGAGGTTCAGCGATCCAGGGCGCATCTTGACTAAGTGGCGTCAAGAACAGGTCATTCTAACCGCTGAAGGACTTCCAAGAGTGACGACAGGTCACAGATAAGCCCGTCATAGGCAGGCGGTTCTCCCGACGCCAGATCGCCGTGACCTCGCAAGAGGGCTTTCATCCCCATGGATTTCGGCCCTACTACATCTTCAAGCAGCCGGTCCCCCACAAACACCGTATCTTGCGGCGCCGTACCCGAGCATCTCACAGCTTCGGCGTATACGGCCCGGTGAGGTTTCCTCCACCCAACAACAGAGCTTAGGATTCGGAAATCGGTTAGTTCAAGGATACCTGCCTCAGCTAGGTGAAATTCGATTACCTCACGAGAGATGCAGGTGTTGGAAACGATCCCTACTCTGACAGACGGCGTGGTCTGCCTCAACCGGCGGAGTGATGGCAGTGTATCGGCGAATACCTCGTAATGGCGGTCAAGATCCATCTGGAAAGCATTGCTCATAGATAGGCTGTCTTCCTGCGATAGCTTCATGCCTAGGGCTTGAACACTGTCTCGGAATACCGTATCAAAGTCGGCTTCCCTAAGGTCAGATTCATGGAAGTGAGTAGACTCGGGATCAACGCTCGGACGCGCTAGGCGTGAGATAACCGATGTCGCCAACTGTTCCGCAAGGCTCTCAGTAAAACGGCAGATACCTTTGGCCTCCAGGCGTCTCAAGGCCGCTTCAGAGGCCAAAGTCCATACTGCGTCCCTCCCCAAAGACCCGAAGGGGGCCCAAAGAGTTCCACCTAGATCGAACAGGACTGCCCTTACCGGCAAGACGGCGTTCTCTCCCATCCAAACGTTCTGTCTGATGAACCCGTTATTCTCCGATCTCGCGAAAGTAACCTGCCGCGCCTTAAAGAATCGAGTAGCGCCAACCCGCATGAAAAGTCCGCCTGGCAGCGAATAGACACGCGAACGCATGGCTGTTGCTGTCCAGGCCCTGCCCCTTGAAGGAATCCCACGGAAAGTTGCTGAATGTCATCTTGATACCAAAGAACCGCAAAGACACACAAAGACATATGAAGAAGGAGGTCCAAGCCTTTGAGCCTGACAGCAATAGTTCACGCCAAAGCCTTCACTGCCAGGGCTGGCGACAAACCTTTCCTCGACGACGCGGCCGTCATTATTGAAGATGGCAAGATCGCCGCCGTGGGGCAAGGAATTCCGATTCCGCAAGATGCCAAAGTAATCGATGGGACAGGAAAGGTCGTAACCCCGGGGTTCATAGACGCTCACTGCCACATAGGCCTTGCCGAGGATGGGATCGGTTGGGCAGGCGCAGACGGTAACGAGACATCAGATCCAATAACCGCCGAGGTCAGAGCCCTCGACGGCATCTACCCTAAAGATGTTGCCTTTTCCGACGCAATCGCGGCAGGCATCACGTGCGTCCAGGTTGACCCCGGCAGCGCCAACGTCATCGGCGGAGAAACATTGGTCATGAAGACCTGGGGCACCGTGGTCGACGACATGATCGTACTGCGCCCCAGCGGCATGAAAGCGGCCCTAGGCGAAAACCCCAAGCGTGTCTATGGTTCAGACCGCAGAATGCCGACCACGAGGATGGGCAACGCGGCGACCATGAGAAAAGCGCTTGCCGCCGCCAAAGCCTATCTTCGAAAGAAAGAGGGCGCCAAAGACCCGGAGAAGGTCCCCGCCATCGACTTGAAGCATGAGGCATTGATCCCTGTGCTGAAGAAGGAACTGACTCTGCGAGTTCACTGCCACCGCACAGACGACATCCTGACCGCAATTAGGATCGCGAGGGAGTTCGACATCAACATCTCCTTGGAACACTGCACTGAAGGCGAGAAAGTGGCCTCACACGTGAAGGAAAGCGGGTTCGCCGTCACCGTCGGGCCCTCATTAACGAGCAAGAGCAAACTAGAGTGCAAGGACATCGGCTTTCGCACGCCTGTGGCTCTTTCGAAGGCAGGCGTGAAGCTTGCCATCGTCACGGACCATCCGGTGCTTCCCATTCAGTATCTTAGGATCTGCGCGGGTCTTGCGGTAAGGGACGGGATGGACGAAGAGTTCGCTCTCCTGGCCATCACACGCTACCCCGCGGAGATCGCCGGAATAGCCGACAAGGTCGGCTCATTGGAACCGGGTAAGGACGCGGACTTAGTCCTCTGGTCCAAGGATCCGCTGGAATACGATGCCGTAGCCGAGCTCACGTTCATTGACGGCGAAATGGTCTACGAGAACCGCGGAAAGGCAGGTGGGCTCGAATGAAGAAAATAGCCTACATCAACGCGGATATCTACCCGATTTCCAGCCCCCCGATTCGTGCAGGGGCACTTCTGGTGGAAGACAACAAGATAGTCGGAGTTCAAGAGGGCTCACAGATACTCCAGGACTTTGAGATCGTGGACCTTCGCGGCAAAACGGTCTTGCCCGGGTTCGTGGATGAGCACACACACATTGGGATATGGTCGGAATGGTACGGGCCTCCCGAGTCAGACGGCAATGAAGGCTCAAACCCCATTACTCCCGAAGTCAGCGCGCTGGACGCGATTTGGCCGGAGCACAGCGCCTTTGAAGACGCCAGATCCGGAGGAGTCACGACGGCTCAGATCACGCCGGGGTCGGGCAATATCCTGGGTGGCGAGATGGTTGTTGCGAAGACCAGGGGCCTTACGGTAGACGACATGGTCATCAGGAATCCAAGCGGCCTTAAGGCGGCCTTGGGCGAAAACCCAAAGAACTCGTACGGTTCAAGAAAGAAGGCTCCGGTTACTCGCATGGGAAACGCCGCTCTCTTGCGAGGCGCTTTGTACAAAGCCCGTGAGTACGGCAAGAAGCTTCAGGCGGGACAAGAAGACCCGTCCAAGCTTCCCGACACGGACCTAGGCATGCAAAGCATCCTGAAAGTGCTCCGCCGGGAGATCCCCTTACGCATTCACGCTCACAGAGCCGACGATATCGTCACGGCTGTACGCGTAGCCGAGGAACTCGACATCGACTACTCCATCGAACATTGCACCGACGGCGCGGCCGTCGCCGAGTTTCTGGGCAAGAGGAAAGCCAAGGTCAACATAGGTCCCGGCTTGTCCTCTAGATCAAAAGTGGAAACGCGAAGCACCGGCAACAAGACAGCCGGGATACTCGCGAAAGCCGGGTGCAAGGTCAGTATCATGAGCGATCACCCGTTCCTTCCCGTCCAGTTCCTTTCGACTGCCGCGGCTCTTGCATGTGCCAACGGCATGAGCGAAGACGACGCGCTGCGAGCAGTAACCTTAACCCCCGCCGAGACGCTGGGCGTGAGCGACCGCGTCGGAAGCCTGGAAGCCGGCAAGGATGCTGATTTCGTGGTTTGGAGCGGTCATCCGTTCAAGATCCGGTCAAGAGTGCTGGAAGTGTTCATCGAGGGAGAGCGGGTGTACTCTCAGGAGTAGGGCTTTGTGCCGTACGGTCGCGGAATTGTGCCGCTATGAGGTCCGCGGAGGGGCCCTGTGACACTCATAGGTTAGGCGAGATAGGTTGGCATCATCCCCTCCCTGACAGGAACTTGTCGCGCGCAGTGTCAGCAAGGGACCAATATCGTGGCGTCCATCCTTTAGAAGCTCCGTACCGATTCCGATGGATGGACGCCACTAAGATTGTGCTCGGCTACACTAGGTCCTATTCAGTCCGTGTCGCGAAAACAGCGGATTTTTCCCGAGCACCCCTAGGCCTCTGCACACGCTTTGGGAATGAGCCTCACTTCTTTGGTATCAAAGCCGCCCCGCTCGTTCCCTACCTTAACCGACACCGTAACGGGAGATATCGCACACACTACCCACTGGCACAAATGCTCTGCCTGCACGCCGCCGCCGAACGCCCTTCCAACCGCGAGCCGGCCTTCCATATGGCCGATTTCGATGTCCTTCGTCCCGCCCACCACGATAGCTCCTTCAGGGAGCTCTATCGTGGCCTTCACAGGTTTGGCTTTCTTGTTTTTCTTGGCCTGATCCGTCCCGTTTGTGGGCAGATAACCCATGTTGCGCGCTACGACCTTAACGTTGTAGACCCCGCCTGCCACTTCGTCGACTTCTAGGCGGGTGATCTTCACTAACGGACTAGTAAGGCCCATTTCCACGAACAGCCTCGCGTTCTTCTCGCACTCTTGCCTGAGGAACTTGGGCGGAGGATTTTGGATTACGAACTTGTGCTTCCATCCGCCTATCTCGACGGGGCCAAGCTGCGGGTGATCGAAATGACGCCAGTTGATGAAGCCTTCGCCGCCCAGGTTCTCGTCGTTCCACTTCTGCATCTGGACATTTTCGTCCTCGGTCCAGTCCATCAGAGTCTTGTAGCTGTCATTCCTGCCTATGGCCCTATTGGGCATATCCCATACCTCAGTGGAGTAGGCGATGGCTCCGGCGTGCTCAAACATCCACTCAAGAGCGACTCCCCACAGCGGCCGCTTCCCTACAACATCCTTGGATAGGGCAAAGTCCTCGTAAACGCCGACACAGCCGTACCCGGCGGTCTCAAGACCGATAGCGCCTATCTCCTTAAGCGCTTTCAGGTCTTTCGGACTTAGGTCCTTGTCGGCCTTGGCCGCGCCCGGCCTAAGCACCACTCCGCTAAACGTGTGGTAAGACTGGGCGAGGACTATATTTGGATGAGACTCAAAAAACTCGGCGACAGACCTGGATTCTGGCTCTGAGAAAGGATATGGGCCGGAACCGGGCTGCATATGGTCTTGCTGCCAGTTGGCGGCATAGTTTCGGTTCACATCCAACCCCCAGCGGTTGGGCGCCTGCTTTACCTCTACCCCGTTCCAGTTCTTGATGAGGCCCTCACCGTAGATGGTGTAGTACTTGCCGCCGACTTCGTTGGGCTTGCGTCGCACCATCACCCGCGGATCTTTTTCAGATACGCGCCAGGATCCGTTCTCATCTTGGACTCGCATCTGGGCGATAACGCCGTCGCCATCCACATCGTACGGGTTCAGGCCGTCCTGCTCCTCCTCATGGGGCCAAGGACGAATGCTCGACCTGGGGATAAACGGCTCGGTGAGGTACAGTTCGGCTCCATCCGCGGAAAGGCGGGGCACGACATAGAATGTGCGCGTGTCAACCAACGTCTGGATCTTCGGATCAGTAGCGTAAGTGGAAAGCAGTTCCCACGCGCTGTAGAGACAGATCATGCACCCCGTTACTTCTCCGGCGTGTGTATTGCCATCCACATATAGACCCGGCTTCTCGGAAGGTTTGCCTATCTTCTTGTTGGTAATCTCCAGGCACCATATGTCCCTGTCTTGCCACGTCTTTCCGATTGAGTACATCTCACAAAGATCGGGATAAGTCTCGGAAAGTCCGCGAAGCGCCGAAGTCAACTCGTCGTACTTTAGATAACGGTCCCAGTTGAAATCCTCCAGTTTCACTTAAAACCCTCCAAATTCCTGTTTTTTACTCGGTTCCTAGTTAGGGATCAGTGGAATGATGCGACCAAATAAGAACTGCAACCTGGCGACTAAGTACGATAACCGTGCCATGACCGTGTATCCGTAGGACGATCCGAAAGCAATCATAATAGTAGCCCGTCCGAAGTTCTGCACAAAGCGGCCCACGCCAAACCCGTTCGCCGTCCCCACGTGTCCCGCCTTCTTTCCCAAAGGAATGAAGAGGAAGAACGCTAACGTCGATGCCGTACCCAACACCATAAGCACATTCTTTACACTGGTCATGGGGAGCATAGTGGCCTTAACCTGGGTAATCAGTTGAGCGTCAACTACTCCCGTTATGGTGACCCCCGCTGCCGCTCCCATCATGAAGGCCAACGGAAGCCGTGACAAATACGCCACAGGCTTGCGGTATCGCGCGTATAGCAATAGCCCTAAGACCAAAGGGATCAGCATGACGATTCTCCCTTTTAGAAGCGGCTGGATGCCCAGTTGCCTTATGTTGGACCAACCCAATATGATGGCCTGGGCAGCGGCGAATCCAATATAGAGGTGCTCCGCGTAGGTAAACGCGCGGTTTTCTTTGAAGAGATAGCTAAAGCACGCCACGATGAGGAAACCCGAAAGGTACGTTCCAATCATATCGGCCATTAGGCTCGCCCCCCATTCATGCCGTTATTCCCGCTAGTTCCGTTGGCTTTCTTCCCATAGAGGAACCCGACATTCCCGAGAACCACGAGTCCCACGATTAAGAGATGTCCCATAGACTGGGCATCCATAGCGCCGGTCGCCTGTCCCGGAACCTCGGCAAGGATCTCGTACTCAGCAGCCCCGGACAACCCGATGATCGCCCCCTGCACCTGACCCGAGGCCAAGTATGGGCCCAAGAATGGCAGTACGGGGGCTGTCCCCGCGATTACAACCGGTGTTTTGTACGCGGTGTGCAGGTGACTTACATAAAATAGGCCGTCTTGGCTTCCCGTGCAAGGCACGATGGCAGCCACGTCGCGCATGTCGGTGAAGTCCCGGAAAAGAGACAGCTCTTCAAGGGGAGTGCCGTCCACATCTTCACGCATAAAGGACCAAAAATCCTTGAGCCCCGCGACCGCGCTTTCTCCCCCGGCCATAAACGGCAGTATGGCGTAGTCTTCTCCGTAAACGTAGTCGCGCTCGGAAGCGTAAGTCGAGCGTATCCTCTCGGCGTACATGCCGCCTTCCTGCATAGTCGGATAGTAGATGACCTTAAGGCCCTTATTCATATAGTGACGGGTCAAAGCCAGCATCTGGGGCCAGTTTTCGGCGTCTACCGCCGGGTTGAACGCGATAGAGTGAAATACGATAGAACCTTCGGGTAAAGAGTCTATTAGCTCGTAGGCCTTCTCAGTGTTCTCACTCATTACTAGAGGCAAGCCCATAGGACGGATCAGCGGAATAAGGAATGCAAGCACCAAGATAACGTAAATAACCGGTTTGGGTATGCTCTGAAACTTCACGTACCAAGGAACTGATGATTGGCGCGAGGACATCATTGGCCACCTCCCAAATACCCTCGTTCGAGCCCAAGGAGGACCCTAAGGCTCAGGGCGATGGCCCCCAGCGCTCCTCCTATGGCTATTCCGCGCATGCCCGCGGTATTGGGAACCGCCATGATCCATGCCGAGATAGGCGGTA
>DAIRWA010000043.1:0-1505 GCA_036802545.1 Bacillota bacterium
CACACGCGGGGTCAAGTTGCGGGTACGGCATCCCGCGCACGCAAGGTCAAGGGCGGTACGTCTGGTATCGAGCGTGATGATTGGGATTTCCGGCATCCTGTACGCACGTAGGATCAAGCACATCATCTACACCAAGCGGGCTGGCACGGTACGCGCCGGTTGACAAACGGGCTCGGAACGCGAGTCGGCTCGACAGGAGGATATGGCATATGAGAAAAGCAGTCATTGTCAGCGCGGTCAGAACGGCTATCGGCACCTTCGGAGGAGCGCTGTCCCAGGTTAGCGCCGTAAATCTCGGGAGCCTGGTCATAAAGGAAGCGCTTTCCCGTGTCGGCGTAGAACCCGCCGCTGTTGATGAAGTCATCATGGGAAATGTACTTCAGGCAGGACAAGGGATGAATGTTGCTCGTCAGGCCTCTTTGAAAGCGGGACTGCCTGTGGAAGTCCCGTGCATGACCGTTAACAAAGTATGCGGTTCGGGGCTGAAGGCGGTGACTTTGGCAGCTCAAGCGATATGCGCGGGCGACGCGGACATAGTGGTCGCGGGCGGCACCGAAAACATGGACATGGCCCCCTACCTGCTAGATAAGGGGAGATACGGCTACCGGATGGGCCACTCCCAGCTAACCGACGAGATGATCAAAGACGGGCTTTGGTGCGCGCTCGGTGACACACATATGGGCGTGACAGCCGAAAACGTGGCTGAACGCTGGGGCATAACCAGGGAGATGCAAGACGAGTACGCCGCCATGAGTCAACAAAGGGCGGAGGCGGCCATAAAGGAAGGCCGGTTCAAGGACGAAATAGTGGCCGTGGATATCCCTCAGAGGAAGGGCCCTCCCGTGTCCTTCGCAGTGGACGAGCATCCCAGGGCCGGAACCACTGTCGAGAAACTTGGGAGGCTTAGGCCGGCGTTCAAACCCGCGGGTGGCACGGTTACTGCCGGCAACGCTTCAGGGATCAACGACGGGGCCGCGGCTGTAATCATCGTATCCGAGGACAAAGCGCGCGAACTAGGTCTCAAAGCGATGGCGACCATCGTAGCGTGGGCTTCCGCGGGCGTTGACCCGTCAGTTATGGGTACCGGGCCGGTCCCCGCGACCAAAAAAGTCCTGGCTAAGGCCGACCTCCGACCCGACCAGATAGATCTTATCGAGGCAAACGAAGCATTTGCGTCCACAAGCATAGCCATCGCCAGAGAACTGGGATGGGATATGGCTAAAGTCAACGTGAACGGCGGCGCCATCGCGCTGGGACATCCAATCGGAGCGAGCGGAGCTCGCATCCTTACGACTCTTCTGCACGAGATGCAAAAGCGCGACTCCAAGTATGGCCTGGCAACGCTGTGTATAGGCGGCGGAATGGGAATAAGCATGGTGGTTGGGAGGGCGTAACCCGCAAAGACAGATGGATTGCGCCCGGTTGGCGCCTTCTGGTATAATGCCTGCAATCGAGTCATGCAAAAGTCCATGAGAGGGAGGAGTAAGTGGAAGTTCTCATGGACA
>DAIRWA010000043.1:1528-11628 GCA_036802545.1 Bacillota bacterium
TTCTCCCCCCAGAAAGCGGGACCTAGCGCATCAAAGCCCAGTATGAAACCGTGTCTTGGCTACCTAAAGCCCGGTGCGGTTCCACAAAACCTGGCGCAAGAGCCTAGCGATGAAAGCCCCGCGGGAAGAGTCCACTGAAGGTCGCCCTTGAGATCCCGGGTGGAAGCGCCTAGGCGTAAGTGTCGCGTTAAGACGCGTAGAGAGCGGTTCCCACCGAAAGCGCGGATGGGAATCGGAAACAAGGTGGTACCACGAAAACGAGCCCCTTCGTCCTTGTGATGAAGGGGCTTTACACTTGGTGAAAAAGCAGGTGGTTTCAGTGATAAAGGACCCGTCTCAACTGGCCAAAGCTTACGACCCGAAAAGCTTTGAGAGCAAATGGTACGAATACTGGATGGACCACGACCTGTTCAGGGCGGAAGTTCGGCCCGGCAAACCCAAGTTTTCTCTGGTGATCCCTCCGCCTAACATCACGGGTTCGCTTCACATCGGTCATGCCTTGGATGAGACCATCCAGGATATCCTGGTAAGATACAACAGGATGCTGGGCAACGAGACCCTGTGGCTGCCGGGAACCGATCACGCGTCCATAGCGACTCATGCGAGACTCGAGGAGATGTTGGCTGACGAAGGTACGAATCGCCTGGAATTGGGCCGCGAGAAGTTCCTTGAGAGAGCGTGGCAGTGGAAAGACAAGTACGGGCATATCATCATCGACCAGCTTAAGGCCCTGGGTTCTTCCTGCGACTGGTCGCGTTTGCGTTTCACCATGGACGAAGGCTGCTCACGCGCGGTCAATGAGGTCTTCGTGGACCTATACGAAAAGGACCTAATCTATAAGGGCAACTATCTGGTGAACTTTTGCCCCCGATGCCACACAGTTATCTCAGACATAGAGGTCGAGCATGAGGACACTCCGTCATCTCTGTGGTACATCCGATACCCGGTAGAAGGCGCTGAAGAACAGTTCATCCAAGTCGCTACCACGCGTCCGGAGACCATGCTCGGAGACACCGGCGTCGCGGTGAGCCCGAAGGATCCCCGCTACAAGGATTTGGTGGGCAAGTACGCCATTCTGCCGCTGGTAGGTAGGCGTCTCCCCATCTTCGCTGACGACCACGTCGACCCCACGTTCGGGACTGGGGCGGTGAAGATCACTCCCGCTCACGACCCCGACGACTTTCAGATGGGGCAAAACCATGACCTGGAATTTATCAGCGTCATCGACACCCACGGCAAGATGACCGAGGCAGCAGGCAAATACCACGGAATGGACAGGCATGATTGCCGGGACAAGGTGGTAGAAGACCTCAAGAAGGGCGACTACCTGGTCAAGATAGAACCCTATACCCACTCGGTAGGCCATTGCCACAGGTGCGATGAAATAGTGGAGCCCCTCATATCAGAACAGTGGTTCGTCAAAATGAAGCCGTTAGCTGAACCCGCCCTCGAGGTGGTAAGAGACGGGACCATCACCTTCGTGCCCGAGAGGTTCACAAAGGTATACCTTAACTGGATGGAAAACGTCCGTGACTGGTGCATTTCCCGGCAGCTTTGGTGGGGCCACAGGATACCCGCCTGGTACTGCCAGAAATGTGGCAAGCTCATCGTGTCTCGCGAGACTCCTATGGCCTGTCCCGATTGCGAGGGCGATTTGAAGCGGGACGAAGACGTGCTGGATACCTGGTTCTCTTCGGCTTTGTGGCCGTTTTCCACTCTGGGCTGGCCGGATGAAACAGAGGACCTGAAGTACTTCTTCCCCACTGACGTCCTGGTCACTGGATGGGACATCATCTTCTTCTGGGTCGCCCGCATGATCTTCTCGTCTATGGAACAGATGAAGAAGGAACCGTTCCACCACGTGATAATCCACGGAATGGTAAGAGACGCTCAAGGCCGGAAGATGTCCAAGAGCTTAGGCAACGGAATCGACCCGCTGGAAGTCGTGGATAAATTTGGGGCGGACGCCTTGAGGTTATCCCTTTGCACCGGAACGTCCATGGGTAACGACATGCGGCTCTACGACGAGAAGCTGGAAGGCGGCCGCAACTTCTGCAACAAACTTTGGAACGCCGCCCGGTATTGCCTTGCGAATCTGGGTGATGTGGACATTACGAAGCCCGTGGCCCCCAAGGGAGCCGCCGGCAGATGGATTTTGTCGAGACTGGAACGAACCATTGAAACGGTCAACGGGGCCTTGGAACGCTTCGAACCCGCGGAAGCCATGGGCGCCATAATGGATTTCGTGTGGGATGAGTTCTGCGACTGGTACATCGAGATTTCCAAGCAAGAACTCGCGGATCCCGGGTCTGCCAAGGAAACCAAGCAGGTGCTTTGGACCGCGTTGAGAGATGCCCTTGCCCTGTTGCACCCCTTCGCCCCGTTTGTCAGCGAAGAACTGTGGGACCACGTCCCCGGCCGGCAAGACGGGCCCGAAGGCAGCCTTATCGTGGCCCCCTATCCCACTCCGGGAAAATACCCCCTGGACATGGAAGCGGAGGCGGAGATCGGTTCCCTAATTGAAGCCACGAAAGCTATCAGGAACATGAGAGCTGAAGTGAACGTCCCAACAGGTAAGAAAGCCAGGGTGGTCATTTCTTGCGACAACCCCGAGGATTGGCAGTGGAAATCGCCTTACTTCCAGCGGCTGGCTTGGGCGGACCCGGTAGATATCGTCCAGCGTGGGGAAGGCGCCGAACAAGACCGCCACGCCCTAACAAGCGCGGTTATGGGCGCCGACGTCTACCTGCCTCTCCAAGGCGTGATTGACTTGGATAAGGAAATCACCCGTCTGGAGAAAGCCATCTCGGACCTGGCCAAAGACCTTGAGCGGACCGAAACCCGGCTCGCAAGCAAGGAGTTCTTGGCCAAGGCACCGCAGGAAATCATCGAGGCGCAGCGAAAGAGGTTTCTTGAGAACAAGGAGAAGGCAGAAGCCCTGAAAAGCAGAGCGGAAACGTTGAGGCGCGCCAAGTCCTAGTCCTTCGAAATCCGGGACTGGACTGACCAAAGATAGCCGGGGCGGCCAGAGTGCCGCCCTTTTTTCCGACTAGCGCCTGCCTCGCGCCGTAAACGCGCTTCAGGTCGGACAGCCGGTGCGCGCCCAAAGACGGTATCGCCATGAAGCGATTACGCAAGCCATAGCCAAGTACGGTAGCGTGATGTCAATGGCGTAGCGAGCGCACCGGAGTTCTATCGGCAATGCGCCTCGATGCAGATATAAACGTCTACAGGTCATATACGAAAGATGGGAGACTCCATGGACCGATTACCGGAAGCGGACACGAAATACTCGGAAACCGCATATGAAGACGCTCTTTCTTGGATCCACTCGACTTTAAGATTTGGCTCAAAGCTGGGCTTGGAGCGTGTACGGCGGCTGGCGAAGCTCTTGGGCGACCCGCAGGACAAATGCGAGCACTTCCACATCGCAGGAACCAACGGCAAGGGGTCGGTGGCGGCGATGATAGCGTCTTCTCTGCATCACTGCGGATACCGCACAGGGATGAACATCTCTCCCTACCTGGAGGACTTTCGGGAGCGTATAACGATAAACGGACGCATGATACACAAAGAAGACCTGGTCGCTATGGTTTCCAGAGTGCGTCCCGCGGTTGAATCCATGGTCAAGGACGGCGGAGATCATCCCACCGAATTTGAGGTCATCACGGCCCTGGCGTTTCTGTATTACGCCCAAGAGCGGTGCGACTACGTATCCCTTGAGGTGGGGCTGGGCGGACGCTTTGACGCCACCAACATCGTGAACCCCCTGGTCTCTGTCATCACCACTATCGCACTTGACCACACCGACCGCCTGGGCAACACCCTAGGCGAGATCGCGTCGGAGAAAGCAGGTATAATTAAGCCCGGCGTGCCGGTGGTCACGGGAGCCTTGGAGGGTGATGCCTTTGCGGTCATCTCGGATAAGGCCCATGAGTTGGGCTCCCCCCTCTACACTGTAGGTAAAGCCGGAGCGGACGTTACGTGGGAAGAAGTCTCGGTCTCGCAATACGGGCAAGTGGTGGACATCACCGGGCCTTGGTTTCGGTACCAAAACCTGCGCATTCCTCTCCTTGGAAGACACCAGCAGCAAAACGCCGCTCTGGCCGTCACGGCACTAGAAGTGGCCGGACGGCGATCGGTAAGTAATGCCCATGGTTTTCCCGCGCTTGCGTCCGCCCTTCCGGCAGATCAAGCGAGAGCGGGCTCCTCTGCGTCCGGCTCGCCTACCGATAGGTCCTATCACCCTGCCGGACCCTACCTAGATCCTAGCGCCGTGGCCGCGGGTATCGCTCACACCGTCTGGCCTGGACGCATGGAGGTTTTGTCCAGAAACCCCACTATAGTTATAGACGGCGCCCACAACGTAGCGGGAGCTATAGCTTTGCGAGAAGCCATGTCGGTAATACCTCGAAAAAGACTCGTATGCGTTTACGGAATCCTCGGCGACAAGTCCTTTGAGGAAGCCACCTCGTACATCGCGCCCATGTGCGACGAGATGGTACTGACCTTGCCCGATACCCCGCGATCGCTGGACCTAGACCTGCTCAGTCAGGCCGTCCGCAAGTACGTCTCCAAAGTCCATATCGAACCTAACCTCAACAAAGCATTTGACCTGGCCATGGAACGCGTCGGCCCGGAAGATGCCTTGCTGGCTTGCGGCTCCTTGTATCTGGTGGGCCCTTTGCGCGCCCATATCCGGCGGAGGCTTGGCATGACCGGCCTTTGTAGCGAATAAGCATTGGCGATACCAGAAAGTCGGTTGATGTCGGACAGGTGAAAATGTCTAAGGACCAACTGAGGAGGTGTACATTCGATGCGGAGAACCCGTCTGGGCAACGCCCGAGCGCTCTCTAGCAAACTGGTCTTCGTGCTCATCGCGCTGGCCTTTGTAGGGTCAGGCTATCTGATCGGAAAGTACTTTCTGGCCTCTCTGTTCCAGAAGATACCCGGCACCGGGGAACCGGTCTCGGGAGAACCCACGGGCGGAGATCAAACAACGGCAACGGTTGAGATCGCCACCGATGCTCTCACTCTATACCGAGTGCAGATCGGAGCCTTCTCAAGCCGGGAGAACGCCGATAAGGCGGTCTTAGCGGCGGAACAAAAGGGTGTCGGAGCGTCGGTGATGAGTCCGGACCCGCTTCACAAAGTGTACTGCGGTATTGCCAAAGACAAAGCGACGGCCGAGAAGATCGCTACCGCGGTGCAGCCTAAGCTGGCAGGAAGCGTCATCGGCAAGGACGACAATCTCTACATCAGCACTCTTGAGGTCCCCGCCACGCGTTTTAGCATTACCGGGCCAAAGACGCAGGTAGAGGCGATCCAGGTAGCCTACAACCGGGCCGTCGGCGCTGTCAAGGACCTCGTCGATTTCTGGGAGGCCCAATTCTCAGGGCAGGCAAGCTCCGTCTCCCTTGCGACTGCGCAAGCCGAACTCGCGGCGGCCAAGACCGCGCTGGCCGGGTTTACGCCGGACGCGTCCTTGTCCATAGTCTACAACTCGGCTCAGAGCCTGTTAAGTTCGGTTGAGGGCGCTATCGCGGCCGCGGAGGAAAGCGTCGGAGGCGACAGCCAGAAGGGCGTCGCGGGCATGCAAAGCTTCATAACATGTGTGGACAGCTTTATGCAAGATGTGAACAAAGCTTCGACTTAGGGCGCATGCACCAAGACGTCAATGGTTGCACTGGCCGAAGACTTGATGGTAATATGCATGGGTATGAGACGTCTTGGTGGAGGTGCCGTGGTTGGCCAATATAAAGTCCAGTGAGAAAGACATAAATAGGTCCAGAGCCCGCAGGCAGCGTAATTTCGCCGTGCGGTCGACTGTTCGAACTTACATTCGCCGCTACAAAGAAGCAGTCGCGACCGAAGATGAAGCACAGATACGAACGGCATACAAAGAAGCTCAGTCTGTCATAGATCGGGCAGTCAATAAGGGAGTACTGAAGGCCAATACCGGCGCGAGGTACAAGTCCAGGCTAGCGGCTTTATCCCAGCTTGCTTAGGGCGACCAGAAGGTTTTCAACTGAGAGGTCGGGGTCGATGCGGCCTCTCTTGATGGACTCATCAGATTGAAGCATGAGGTACATGGCTGTCTCCATCTGCGCGTAGCTCCAATGTTTTGATTGCTGAAGAGCTTTCTTAGCTGAATAGGGATGAACCCCCAGAGCCTTCCCCAATGAAGCCTGGGGGATTCCTCTTTGTGAGGACTCTTTGGCACGCCACATTAGCCCGAAGTGATTTGCCATCATGGATAAGAGCATAATCGGGTTCGCTCCCCTAGTCCGGAGGTCCCTCATCTCCTGCAAAGACTCGGCGGCATTCTTGGAAGATACGGCGTCGATGAAGTTGAATGGAGTCTTTTCGGGGTCTTCAGAAACACACGCAGCAACAACCTCGACTGTCACAGCGCGAGTTGCCCTAGGTGTCGCCGGGTCTTGTTCACCCATGTACAGACATATCTTCTCAATCTCGCTCTCGAGCCTGTCAAGGCTTCTTCCGGTCAGGAGGATAAGGCGATCCAAGGCATCCCTGCCAATTCTCAATTTACGCATGCCCAAGGTTTCAGAGACAAAGGCCGCTGCGTCACCAAAAGTGGGTATCGGCGATTCCAGTACCCTGCATCCCAAATCCTGCCATGCTTTCATGAAGCTTTTCGGCGCGGGGTTGCCTTTGACTGTGCACGACAAAACCAGGCAATTCCCAGGACTTATGGAGTCTATAGAAGGGATAGCCGACTTGGCCGCGAACAAAGGCTTCGCGTCACGCACAACCCAAAGCCTGGGGCCAAAGAAAGACGGCTGCATCAGGAGTTCGCGCATGGCTTCCCAGGTGATCTCATCACCCGCGACGGTCTCCTTCTCTCCCCCAAAAGCGGCCGATAGGGCGTCTATTGCCTTTCGGTGCCAGTACATCTCCTCACCGTAAATTAGGTAACCGGGCGCCGTCTTCCCGGCGATCGGCCCTTTGCCCGATAAAAAGACTCTAACGGTTTCGGCCATTGGCTATCATCGTCTCCTCATTGCCTGCATTGGTGTCCACATCGGCATTAATGCACTGATCGCGCCGACTTCTGCCTTCGGCTTCAACCTCGGCCGTTGGGCCGGAGACAGCGCCATAGGCGCGACATTGAGCTGCCTAGAGAGTCGCCTTCCAGGCTGCCCCCAACAGCGTCTACTTGGGAATCGGGTAGCTTGGCTCGTACACGGAACGAACCACAAGTGTGCGTTTGACCTCTACCCCGTCTTTTTTCTCCACGCGATAGGTCTCTACCAAGAGACCCGGGTTCTTCCCTTCCGCGGGATACTCGGCCACTACCTTGGGCTCGATTTCGAAAGTGCTCTCTTGGCTTCCTCCAAAGACCCTCACCGTGACTTCCCCGTCTTCAACCCAACTGCCGAAGACTATCGGGTTATCAGTATTGTTGCGGATCTTGAGATCCAAGTATCTCCATGCCACGGCTGCATCCATGCCGGGCGGCACGTACGCTACCGGTATTCCGTGGGCGTGGATTTCGGGAAAAATCAGGCCGGCCTGCCCCGCCGCGTTGAACAAAGTTGTGGTGATTTGGCAGATTCCGCCCGCCAGTCCGGGTTCAAGGTGATCGCCCACAACCACGTTTGCCCACCGATAACCCTTGGCTTCGGTCCTTTCGCCCGCGCTGGCGTTGAAACTGTAGACTTCCCCGGGCATAAGGACCACGCCGTGTACCGCGTCTGACGCCAAATCCAAATTCACGTTCCGGTCCGTCTCGGTTATGTCGTAGTCTGTCGAGAACTCTCCTAACAGAGCCAGTGCAGGAAGCGCCTCATCCTTTGCGGCCGGGAGCGATACGTAGGAAACCTGAACCTCTGAGCCGTCAACGGCCTGAAAGGACGCCCGCACATCTTCAGGCGTGACAGTCTGCCCTTCCTCAGGCGCAAGTATCAACAGGTCCCGCCCGTCGAATGCATAACGCTCCGGTACGGCCGGCTTGGACAACTCGCCGGCTACCTTCTGAAGAACATCGTCAATATTCGGCGACTGAGGTTCTGCTGTTGCCGCAAGCTCCATTTTATCTCCGTTAGTCAGAAAAGACGCAGGGACGAAAGGTGACTTTGAAGCGACGTGAGTCTGAATCTCAGAATATATGCCTGCTTCGTCTATCGCCAATTGCAGGTCGCCCGCAGGTACCTGCACCGACCGGTCCCCCGCGACAAATAGCACAGGATTTTGTTGTATCTCCTCAAGCCTTGATGCCACCGACTGCCTGGCGTCCTCAGGCGAAAGCCCGGCCAAAGGCACTCCCAGAGCCCAAACGTTGGCCCCTACAATCTCTTTTCGTGCGCATGCGCCCAGTAGCAAAGCCAGCATAAGGGGCAGTATCAGACAGATGGCGGTTAATGCCGGCATCCGGCGCTTTTCCAGTCTCATAGGCTCAGTCTCCCATCCCGTTCCGAAATCCATTCTACCCCATGACACACGGGATGTCCTGTTTACCAAGAAAGAGATTCGATGTAGGTATCCAGATATACCTTCCTCTTCTTGATGGTAACGTTTACGGCGCCGCATGCGTCGGTCCGCCATACGGAAAGACCAACCGACCTGGCGTAGTCCATAACCTCATAAGAGGGATGCCCGTAGCTGTTGGGCCCAACCGACACTATCGCCAGTCCAGCCTGAACGTCGTCGTAAAGCCTGGGAACAAGCGAGTGGATACTGCCGTGGTGGGGCACTTTCACGATCCGGATCCCATCCCTGCTCATGTTCTCCAAGGTAGAGGAAACCAGGGATGACGGCGCGTCACCCCAAAACTCGAAAACGATCCTGCCGTGTCCGGCCCGGTTCTGGGAGTCCTGGGAGTGCTGGGAGGGGTCATCGGCCCATACGGTGACGACCAAGCAGTCTTCATTGGCGTCCGAAGCTGGAATATTGCTGCCGCCGCCTGCGGAATCGACTCTAACCGTCCACGACCCTGCAATGTAAGTCGCGCCGAAGACGGCCTCTGTGATGGGGATGGAAGGAGCCGCCGCGACGGATAAGACCCGTGTCGCCGGCATAATATCCGCTTCATCTGCCCATTGGTTTATCGAAGCCTCCGCGGCTGTTCCGCGGTTAAGCGCGGTTTGGACTTCCGTTGCGGTGCCCGCAGCCGTAAGAACGGCTTTCACCCTTAGATTTTCCACCAAAGACGGTAGGCCTCCTACGTGGTCATCGTGGAGATGGGACAAGACGCATAGGTCAACCTCTTTGATGCCAGCCCAGCGCAGGTACGGAAGCACCGAGTACCGCATCGCCTGCTCTGTCCCCGTATCCACCATCACGACCTTACCTTTGTGTCTCAAGATGACGCAGTCTCCCTGGCCGACGGCGAGGAACGCCGCACAAGGCCAAGGAACATACATGCGAATCCACGTTGAAAACAGGAACGCCGCCGACACGACAGCCAAGGCGAGAGCACGGTGCGATCGCTTTGAGATGGACATCTTCAGTAGGCCGGCTCTTGCCCGGATCACGTCCTCGAGGATCAGTATCAGGGCCGAGACAGAAGCAAAATACCAAAACCCCATGGAGCTCGAAGGAGCGGCCAAGGGGAGGGCCGCAAACGGACATGCGGCCAGCCAAGTTGATACTATCCGGATTCCCCGGACAAGCCAGTAGGGTATCCAACCGAGATAGACCGCGGTCAACGCCGCTATAGGGGCTAACAATGCAATCAGCGCAGCCCAGACGCCACCCAACGCGAAACCCACCAGAGATATCTCCGGGAAGTCTTGTGCCATAAAGGGCACTGTGAACAGTACCATTCCGACCAGACCCGATATCCCGGATAATCGGCTTTCCGGTCGATACCGCTGTCCGAAGAACGCGCCGGCGCAAGCGGCAAAACTCAGCCTGAAGCCGACGTCGGTCAAGGGGAATGGCAAGACCCAAGCGCAGACTAGGGCCGCCGCCGACAACCCGGCGACTTGGTGGTACTTTTGCCTGAGCACAGGCGCCGCCGCTCTCATGACTGCACAGACACAAGCGCGTAAGGCTCCTGCACTCCATCCCGCGCCGGCCGCGGCCAGCACGGCAGCCAAAGACACCCCCGTGGCCAGAACCCGGTGTTTGCGGGT
>DAIRWA010000044.1:0-11459 GCA_036802545.1 Bacillota bacterium
GTTAAAGCCCGAAAATCAGCCGAAGTCAAGAGGTGATTTCAGAGTGAAGAGACCCATATGGCAAGAGTTCACAAAGGGATTTATAGAGGAGAACGCCACGTTTCGTATGGTCATCGGAATGTGCCCCACTCTGGCGGTCACTACTTCGGTGGAAAACGGGTTTTGGATGGGGCTGGCGGTGATTTTCGTATTGGCCTTTTCCAACGTGTGCGTATCGGCGCTTCGGAAGATGATTCCCGATGGGATTCGAATACCCATCTTCGTCATTCTGATCGCCACTCCCGTGGTTATCGTTGAGCTTGTGATGAGGGCTTATATGCCCGCGATGTACGATATCCTGGGGGTATTCGTCCCGCTCATCGTGGTGAACTGCATCATTATCGCCAGGGCGGAGGCTTTCGCTTACAAGGAATCAGTTTTGCGGTCGCTTCTAGATGGGCTGGGTATCGGTGCGGGTTACACCTGCAATTTGATGATCATAGGCGGCATCAGAGAGTTCTTGGGGACGGGTCAGATCGCTGTGGGCTCGTTTGTGTTCCCCAGCGTGAAGTTGTTCGAGCCCCTTGTGGTGATGCTGACGCCACCGGGAGGCTTCATGACTTTGGGGCTCCTTATGGCGGCTTTGAACATAGCCGTGCTTAGGTCAGCTCAGAAGAAGGCGTAACTTAAGGAGGGATGACCTTGAAATTCATCTCGATAATGCTCGGGGGCATATTGGTTCAGAATTTTGTCTTCATGCAGTATCTGGGGCTGTGTCCCTTTCTCGGCCTGTCGGAGCAGATGGACACGGCGCTCGGAATGTCGGGCGCGGTCATCTTCGTGATGACTTTCGCTTCGACCGTGGCCGCCGCTTTCGAGCAGTTTATTTTGGTGCCTCTGCACCTCGAATATATGAGGACTATTGCTTACATCCTGGTTATCGCCGGCTTCGTTCAGCTGGTCGAGATATTTATGAAGAAGACGGCGCCTTCTTTGTACAAGTCGTTGGGCATCTACCTTCCTCTTATCACGACCAACTGCGCGGTTTTGGGTGTCGCTCTCCTGAATGCCCGTCAAGAGATGGGGATCTTATGGGGGACCGTAAACGGGTTGGCCGGGGCCCTGGGATGGAGCGTGGCTATTGTCATATTTGCCGGCATCCGGGAAAGATGGAAGTTCATAGATATACCGGGAACGCTCAAAGGGTTTCCGTTGGCGTTGGTCGCGACTTCGCTAATGGCATTGGCGTTCCAAGGGTTTTCTAGATTATTCGCAAACGTGATCAAGTAGGGAGGTGTCGAAATGCTCGAAGCCAGTCTATTTCTTGGCCTTGCCGGGTTAGCTATTGGCTTACTCTTGGCTTTGGCGGCTAAGAAGTTCAAAGTTGAAGAAGATCCAAGAGTGGAAGCGATCATCTCGGCCCTTCCGGGAGCCAACTGCGGCGGTTGCGGCTATCCGGGTTGTGCCGGTTACGCGTCCGCTGTGGCAGAGGGGAAGGCTCCGATCATTAGTTGCATTGTAGGAGGCAACTCGGTGGCCGAAAGAATATCCGAGATTATGGGCGTGGCCGCCGGCGCCGTTACTCCGTCAATCGCTGTTGTCTACTGTCAAGGGGATAACGAGCAGGCGGTGAAGACCGCCGAATATAGCGGCATAACAGATTGTCTTGCCCTCAATATGCTTGGAGGTAACAAGGAGTGCACCTACGGGTGTCTTGGACTCGGCTCATGTGTTACGGCATGCCCGTTTGATGCCATGTACATGAGCGAAAAGGGGCTCCCTGTAGTTATTCCCGAGAAGTGCACCGGGTGCGGTCTTTGCGTCAAGGCTTGCCCAAGGGGAGTCATCGGAATAGTGCCGGTTGACATGGAAGTGCACGTTAGATGCAGGTCTTACGACAAGGGCCCTGTTGTACGCAAGTACTGCAAGGTTGGGTGCATCGCATGTACAGCCTGTGTAAGAGCCTGCCCACAAAAGGCCATCACTATGGACAAGGGGACTCTAGCCAAGATCGACTATTCCATCTGTGACAACTGCGGGATTTGTTCGACCAAGTGTCCGGTTAAGACCATATCTCATCCAAAGAAGGCCCAAGAAAAAGCTTCATAGATCGTCATACGTAGAGTAGACCGATGAAGGAACCGCCGGGAATATGAACGATTCTCCCGGCGGTCTTGTTTCGGGAACATCACGGGTCACCCCAACGTCAATTCCTAATGCAAGCGGTCCGACGCGTTCTATGTCGCCGTGCCCAGAAAGCACCAAACATGGCGACTTCTTAGGATTTCGTAAAGCGGCTCGATTCATAGAGGAGAATCCTTAAATATGGCCAGGTAGGGCTTGTAGACCAACTCGAGTTCCAATAGTATTGCAGTTAGGGATACTTGTATATCGCAGGTCAACTCCCAATAATTAGCATCCAACGTGTATTGAGCGGGTGCGAAGCGGGAACAAATAATGGTATAATCTGGGAGGACGCTCATGAGGAGACAGACTCGAACGTGGTTACTCATAATTGCTTTGACGGCCGGCGCCATTGTTGGAAGCGTGGTCGGCGAGGCTCTTAAGGATGTTTCGCCTGTTCTGGCTAGGGGGTTCGCTGTGGGAGTCGAGCCTCCATTCGTTCTCGACCTGAACGTAGTCTCGTTTTCACTTGGGTTTTCTCTCCGCCTTAACCTCGCGGGTGCGATAGTGGTTCTTCTCCTGGTCCTCCTTCTTGGGCGGTGAACTACATAAGACTGATACTTGCCTCGGAGTCGGCCAGAAGAAGGGATCTGCTTATTGGCGTGGGCATAATCCCGACAATTGTGCCTTCAAACGTCAAAGAGGACCTCGATGAAGAGGTGCCAAGTCCTGAATCGTTGGTGAAGAGATTAGCCGAGAAAAAGGTCCGGGCTGTTCTAAGCCGGTATCCCGATAATTACATCTTGGGAGCCGATACTCTCGTGTACCTGGGGGAAGAAGTGCTAGGCAAGCCTCAGAGCGAACTCGAAGCCGAAGAGATGCTAAGGCGTTTGTCTGGCAAGGTCCATTCAGTATATACGGGCGTTGCCTTGTACGATCCTGAGGCCCGGATCATGAGGACCGCTTACGATTGTACCGCCGTAAAGATGAGAACCTTGGACGAAGAAGATATCACGTGGTACGTGGAAACCGGTGAACCGGTTGATAAAGCCGGGGCTTACGCCTTGCAGGGCGCCGGCGCTTTTCTAATTGAGAAGATTGAAGGCGACTATACAGGGGTAATCGGACTTCCGCTTCCCAAAGTGCTTGGTCTATTTACGGAAGCCGGAGTAAGCATTAGGGACCTGATAGAGGCCTAATCGGTTTTGTTGTGTCGGCCGCGAAGGGCGCCGCACTGGAGGAATACGCGATAACAAGCGAGCGATTGACAATCAGAGATTGGCCCGAGCAAGACAAGCCTCGGGAGAGGATGGCGCGACTGGGCGCGCAGTATCTTTCAGACGCGGAGGTAGTCGCCATCCTTCTAGGCACAGGCAGTTCGTCTGATACGGCTCTGGGCTTGGCCCAAAGGATATTGGCCAAGAGTGAGGATCAGTGCGGAACCAGTTTGGGGTTCCTTTTGAAGTGGTCCCAAGATGAACTGACGGCGATATCCGGGATTGGCCCGGCTAAGGCAGCGAGATTGGCGGCGGCCGTTGAGATTGGGCGCCGGCTGAACCAGCAGAAAGTCGAGAAACAGTTTTCGGTAACCAGAGGCAGGGAAGTGTTTGAGTATATAAGGCTCGAGGCGGAATCTCTTGAAAGAGAGCATTTTTGGATCTTGACCCTGAACTCAAGAAACCAGATAACCGGAAAGGACCTCGTGTCTATGGGAAGTCTGGACGCGGCGATAGTCCATCCGCGCGAGATATTTAAGTGCTGTATAAAGAAGAGCGCGGCGGCCATTATCCTGGTCCATAACCATCCCAGTGGAGATCCGGATCCAAGCGACGACGATATGGACATTACGAGGCGGTTAGTAGACGCCGGTAAGCTTCTGGGAATCCACGTGCTTGACCACGTTGTGGTAGCCAGAGGCAAGTATTTCAGCATGAGGGAGTCGTGTCCCGGCTGGTTCCAAGTATAGAGTCTATTTTTCGTTCAAAGGAGAGTGTGTACGGTGCAGTTCTTCTACAGCTACTTCAGCAGGGACATCGGCATTGACCTCGGGACCGCCAATACACTGGTCCACGTCAGGGGCAAGGGTATAGTCGTGATGGAACCGTCGGTAGTGGCCATAAACGCCGATTCCAAAGAAGTCTTGGCTGTCGGCAAAGAAGCAAAGCAGATGATCGGCCGCACCCCGGGGAATATCATAGCCGTTCGCCCCATGAAAGACGGAGTAATTGCCGATTTTGACATAACCCATGCTATGATGCGTCACTTCATCCGCAGGGCTCAGAGGCGGCGCATTTTGAAGCCCTTTGTTTTGGTAGCGGTGCCATCCGGCTGCACCGAAGTTGAGCGTAGGGCCGTAATCGACGCGGCTGAGTCGGCGGGAGCCCGCGACGCTGAAACGGTTCCCGAACCTATGGCCGCGGCGGTCGGATCCGGCCTTCCTGTGAACGAACCAACCGGTAACATGATTGTGGATATCGGCGGCGGGACCTGCGAGGTCGCAGTGATTTCGCTGGAGGGGATTGTGACCTCTCGGTCTATTCGAGTGGCAGGCGACGAGATGGACGAGGCTGTCGTCAATTACGTGAAGAGGGCGTACAACCTCTTAATAGGCGAAAGGACCGCCGAAGACGTGAAGATGACCATAGGGTCGGCTTTTGACCTAGATGAAGAGTTGTCTTCCGAGATCAGAGGCCGGGACTTGGTTACCGGTCTTCCAAGGACAATTACGATAGATTCGAAGGAGATACGACGTGCTCTGTCTGAGCCTGTGAGCGCTATCGTAGACGCCATCAAGGAGACTCTAGAACGGACCCCGCCTGAGTTAGCTTCGGATATCATGGACCGCGGCATCGTTATGTCGGGCGGAGGCGCTATGCTTCAGGGGTTAGATCAGCTGATCTCTCAGGAAACCGGTATGCCGGTCCATATAGTTGATACACCTTTGGGGGCCGTAGCGAGAGGAACAGGAGCTATGTTGGAGGAACAGGCAACTCTGCGCAAGGTTTTGGCGTCATCTAGACGGGCCAAGCGATAAGACGAGAAGTGCAAAGGATGGGAAAACGTGAGGCGGCAGTTTTCGTACAAGAAAATCATAACCATGGCCTTGTTGGTTGCCGCCTCTGTTTTCATCATGAATCTTACGGGTAAACCCGCGGAGGGACTCTCTTTTTGGGAGTCATGTTTGTACCGCCTAGGGAGCCCGGTGTTTTCCGTCTATGGGACAGCTAAGGATCGCTATGTGACCTGGGCTTCCGCCTTTGAGGAGAAAGCGCTTCAGAGGGCCGAGATAGACCGCTTGACGTCCGAGCTCAGAGCCATCGAGTCGTTAAGGGCCCAGCTTTCGGAGACACAGAAGGAAAACGAGCGCCTAAAAGATCTGCTGAAGTTCATCGAAGATTCACACGGCAAGTACGAAGTGGCGAGAGTCGTAGGGCGGAATCCATCCAAATGGTTTTCTACAATAGGCATATCCAAAGGCGCCAAAGACGGTGTAGCGGTTGATTGTGCCGTCGTCTCTCAGAGCGGTCTTGTCGGAAGGGTGATATCCACCGAGGATCGCTATTCCACAGTCCTCCTTGTCACTGACCCTGAAAGTGGAGTAGGGGCCTTGGTCGATCGTTCCCGAGATTTCGGCGTCGCTTTGGGCGGTCACGGTCCGGATACTTTGATATTCCAGCTCTTTTCTAAGGAAACCGACGTCCTAGAAGGAGACAAGATTATGACTTCCGGAGTGGGAAGCAAGTACCCACCGGGCTTGCTAATCGGAGAGGTAGTCTCGGTCTACGTTCCACGACCGGGATTGGTTAAAGAGGCGATAGTCAAACCCGCGACGGATCTTGAGCACCTTGAGGAAGTCATGGTGGTTCTTCCATGACCAGACGAGAGGCATTTGCCTGTCTAGTGGTACTAGTGCTGGCTCCCCTAGTCAAAGCCCTGGAGTTTTCCGTGTTTCCGGCAATCAACAGACCCGATTTGCTCATGATCCTTGCCATTACCGTGGGGCTTACCTCCGATGTCTGGGTAGCTATGCCTTGCGGATTCCTTATCGGGCTCTTCGAGGACCTTATTACTATGAGAGTTCCTGGCGCTCGCGCAGTCTCATTGGCGTTTGCGTCCACGGTCGCGTCCCTCCTGAGGAGATTCTTCCGAACGGAAGCGTTTCCTTCGCGAATTCTGATCGTCGCGATCGCCTCTCTTGCAGGAGATTTGGCGTGTTACGGTTTCTTGCGCCTTTCGGGGGTTACTTCAAGCTTTGAGTATTTTAAAATTATCTTGGCTTATTCAGCGTTGTGGTCTGTGGTGGGGCAAATCCCTGTCAGGTTCTTTGTCAAGAAAACGGTCACCATGCTCTTGGCCGTGTTTCCCGGTGACGACGAGGGGGACAGGAGGACTTGGGCTTGAACGATATGCCTTCTCCTGAGCTTAGGTCCAGACGCGATACGTTCGTTGCTACTATCGCGGTCGTGTTCATTGTTCTCATCGGCCAGCTGTTCAATCTACAGGTAGTTCGGGGCGAGAGCTTCTTGCGCTTGTCAGAGGAAAACTACATGCGGATTACACCCATCGCCGCGCCGAGAGGGGAGATTTTCGACGCTAACGGAAGATCATTGGTGACCTCCCGTCCGTCCTTTACCGTGTTCTACTGGTTCCTCGACGCTGACAAAGCCAACGAGACCCTTCCCAGGCTTTGCGGAATTCTTGGGATCGACCTGGCCGAGGCTCAGAATCAGGTGGAAAAGTACGCAGGCAGGTACTTTGAGCCGATACCTATAGCCAGGGATATTACTCCCGAGCAATACACCGCCATAGCGGAAGGCGCTCCCGATTTACCGGGAGTTTTTATTGAGGCCGAGCCTGTTAGGTACTATCAGAGCCACGAACTGGCTGCCCCGGTCTTGGGATATGTAAGCGAGATAAGCGCGTCACAACTGGAAGACCCGCGTTGGGCCGATTACACCATCGGCGACACCGTCGGACAGCAAGGGTTGGAGTTGTATTATGAGAGTTATCTCAAGGGGGAGGATGGCGGATACCAGGTTGAGGTCGACTATAGGGGGCGTCCTACCGGAAACGTGGGCGCGGGTATCGAACCTGTGCCCGGTCACGATCTTTACTTGTTTTTGGACGAGCGACTCCAGGTCGCCGCCGAGGAAGCTGCCCGACAGACTCTCATAGATCGACCCAAAGCCAAGACTGTCTCCGTCGTTGTGCTTGACGCTAAGACCGGCGGAGTCAAAGCCATGGTGTCTTATCCGGGCTTTGACGCCAACCGGTTGGTGACGGGAATATCCCAAGCGGAGCTAAACGAACTGCTTGAAACGAACCAGTGGCGGTTTTCAAACCTTGCCACAACCGGGCTCTATCCTCCCGGTTCAACATACAAGATCGTCTCGGCCATAGCGGCGTTGGCTGAAGGAGCGTTCACTCCTTCGGAAAGGTTTTTTGACCCGGGGTACCATCCCATGGTTCCCTCATTGCCATGTCATGTGGCCGGGGGGCATGGTTCGGTCAACATGGTGGAAGCGATTAAGCATTCGTGCAATGTGTATTTCTATGAAGTAGGCCGCAGGCTTGGAGTAGACGTTATGGCTAAGTACGCCACTGCTCTAGGGCTGGGTTCTAAGACCGGGATAGATCTCTTGGGCGAAAACTATGGGACGGTTCCATCTTCAGAGTGGAAGGCTGCCGCTTATGCGGAAGACCGGGTCGCCCAGCCGGGAGTCCTGTTTGCCGAACACATGATGGCAGCCATGGGCCAGGTATTCCATCTGGATACACCCATCCAAATGGCTTCCGTCACTCAGGCCATTGCCAACAACGGCGTGCGGATGAAACCCCGTTTGGCTGAGAAAGTCCTGGATTCAGAGGGCAATGTGGTGGCTACGTTTCCGGCGGAAGCGATCAGTGTGCTCCAAGTAGATCAGTCAGTGCTGGACACGGTGAAGAGGGGTATGATGGAAGTGACTTCCCAGCCAGATGGTACTGCGTACTGGGCTTTTTGGGACCTGCCCGTCAAAGTGGCAGGGAAAACCGGTACGGCAGAGAATCCTCTGGGAGAGAATCATGCTTGGTTTGTCGGATTTGGACCCTACGAAGATCCGGAAATCGCAGTGGCGGTAGTGGTGGATCAGGGTGGCGGAGGGTCCGCGGTTGCCGCTCCGATAGGAAGGGCTGTGTTTGATTCTTACTTCGCCGGAGAACTCCAAGAAGAGCCGGTTGCTCAATGACCGGGCGTCAGGCGGAGGTGTGAATGGTGGCAGATAAGCAAGATGTGTTTTTCAAGGGAGTAAAAGAAGGCCTGCATCTAACGCTAAATGGGAGCAGGAATTTTGACGAGTTGAAAGAGCTGCTTTCAGAGCGCTTAAAGAGCGCCGAGTTTTTCTTTCAGGGTTCCGATGTAATTCTCGACACCGGGGAAACCGCGTTGTCTCTGGACCAAATCTTAGAGATTCAGCACATTCTCATGTATCCTTACGGATTGAGACTTAAGAAGGTGGTTCGGGCCGAGGCGGGACAACCGTCCAAAGGCGAAGAGGCTAAGGCCACGCCCAGGACGCAGGAGAGAACTAGGGAACGGCAACAGCCTCACGATGAGGCGCCGGAGCCTCTCGTGAGGAGCGTCTCTCGTGTTAATAAGTTGCCTGAGACGCTGCTGTACCGGGGTACCTTGCGGTCGGGGCAGCGAATCGCCCATGAGGGTAATGTCGTCATCCTAGGCGAGGTCAATCCGGGGGCAGAGATTAGGGCTACAGGTGACATCGTAGTAATGGGGTCTCTTAGGGGGCTTGCCCATGCGGGCGCGTCCGGTGAAGCGGACGCCGTAGTGGTGGCTTTCAGTCTGGCTCCCACCCAGCTTCGAATAGCGGATGTGATAGCCCGTCCTCCTGAAGAGGGCTCCGGTGAGGCACGGGAACCTGAGGTAGCAAGGCTTAAGGACGGCATGATCGTTGTTGAGCCGTTAGAGGGTACTCGATGGGAGGGAGAGCGTTGAGTGAGATTATTGTGATCACGTCAGGAAAGGGCGGAGTGGGGAAGACTACAACTTGCGCCAACTTGGGGGTCGCTCTGGCAGCTCAAGGCTGCAAGGTCGCTATGGTGGACGCGGATATCGGCCTACGCAACCTAGACGTGGTTATGGGGCTGGAGAACAGAATCGTATACGATTTGGTAGATGTGGTTGAGGGCTACTGCAGGCTTAGGCAAGCTCTGATCAAGGACAAGCGTATTGATGGTTTGTTTCTATTGCCGGCGGCTCAGACCAAAGACAAAAACGCGGTGAGTCCTGAGCAGATGAAGGAGTTGATGGAGGGACTTAAAGAGGAACACGATTTTGTTCTTGTAGATTGTCCGGCCGGCATTGAACAGGGGTTTAAGAACGCCATAGCGGGTGCTGACTCTGCGGTAATCGTCACCACCCCCGAGGTATCCGCTGTCAGAGACGCTGACAGAATAACCGGGCTATTGGAGGCCTCAGGATTCGCGAAGCCAGAGCTTATCATAAACCGCCTCAAGCCTAAGATGGTCGCCAGGGGTGACATGATGGATATTCCCGATATCATGGATATCCTTGCCATCGACCTCGTGGGAGTAGTCCCGGACGATGAATACATAGTCGTATCGACCAATCGCGGGGAACCCGCGGTGCTTGCGGAGGGGTCTAAGGCGGGTCAGGCATATCGGAACATCGCCAAGAGACTAATGGGCGAGCAAGTCCCGTTTATGGATCTCACTGAGCGAGAGAGCGTGTGGGAGAGGCTTATACGAATAGTCAAGGGGGGATAGCCGTGCTGAAGTGGTTTGGGAGAAAACAGGCGCCTAAGGATGTGGCGAAAGATAGGCTCCGGTTCGTGTTAATGCAGGACCGGCTCTCTCTGGCTCCCCAGACTATGGAACAGATGAGAGACGATGTGATCTTGGCTATTTCCAAGTATGTGGAGATAGACAAGCCAGGCATAGAATTCACATGGAAGGACATAGACAGAAAAAGGGCTCTTGTGGCCAGCATACCGGTGGTATCGGTGAAAAGAGGCGGGGTTTCCGACGATAGAACTGCCAAGCGTTCGTATTGAGAGAAGGATTGTCAGGCACCTCGACGCGTACCTGCTGATTGCGGTGCTTCTTCTTGACCTCCTTTCCCTTCCGCTGATAGATAGCGCGACCCACTCTTCCGGAGGACATTACTGGATGAAGAGGCAGGCCGTGTTGGTGGGCCTTTCTTTATTAGCCCTCTTATTGGGAGCTTTTCTCGACTATCGAGATATGGTTAATATATCCCCCTGGATCTACGGCGGTACGATAGCGCTTCTGGCATTGGTGCTGTTCGTCGGTGAAGATGTATCGGGAGCCCGCCGGTGGATAAACCTGGGACTGTTTCCGCTGCAACCGTCAGAGATCGCGAAAGTCGCCATCGTGCTATTAGGCGCTAAGCTGCTGTCTCGTTCAGAGGATCCGCCGGAAACCCTTTGGGATTTCGCACTGTATTACGGCTGGCTATTGCCGCCTTTGTTCCTCATCATGAAACAGCCTGACCTGGGAACATCGCTTGTGCTAATAGCCGTAAGCACGGGGATGTTGTACTTTAGCGGGACCTCCGGGACCAAGATCGTGAAACTTGGTCTCTTTGTGCTGTTGGGGTTGGTCTTGTTGTTGGTTCTCAATCGTTATGCCGGGCTGCCGCTTCCTCTCGAGGAATACCAGATAAAGCGGTTTACCACTCTCTTTAACCCCGACGAGGACCCACTGGGGACCGGATATCAAGTGCTTCAGTCTAAAATTGCCATTGGGTCGGGCATGCTGTGGGGTAAAGGTCTGGGCCGGGGCACTCAAAACCGCCTGGATTTCATCCCTGAACAGCACACCGACTTTATTTTCTCCGTTGTTGGAGAAGAACTGGGTTTCCTCAAGACTCTCTTGGTGCTGGGCCTGTATGTTCTTATCCTTAGTCGGTGCCTTATTGCCTGCGTGAATGCGTCTGACAAGGAGGGAACGGTGGTGGCCGCCGGCATCTTGTCCATGTTCTTGTTCCACCTCGTGGTGAACCTTGGGATGACCATGGGGATAATGCCTGTAACGGGAGTTCCCCTCCCTTTCTTAAGTTACGGAGGGTCTGCCCTGTTAGTCAACTCATTTGCGGTTGGACTTGTCCTCAACGTAGGATGGAACCGCCACAAAATCTTTTTCTAGCCGTAAGAAGCGGAGGGCGTTTTTTTGAAGGAGATAGGCAGGGTTGTATCGGTCCGGGGCAACAGGCTCGCGGTTTCAGTGAAACGCACCGCGGCGTGCGAACGGTGCGGCAAATGCTCTCACGCCCACATAGCTTTCGGCAACAATGATGACATTATCGTGGAAGCCATACC
>DAIRWA010000045.1:0-11448 GCA_036802545.1 Bacillota bacterium
AAAAAAAGCAGTCCCTGCCGATGAAGCTCCGGACCCATCAGAGGAACCCCCAAAGGAACCGGCTAAGAAACCGACAAGACGCCGGACAAAGCGGAAGGAAGAGGCCAAAGATACTGTCGTGGAAGATACCGGTGAGCCGGTAAGTGATTCTGCTCAGGAAGCCGCCAAGCCCCCTCGGAAGGAGCCTAAGGCAGAACCCGAAGAACCTGTGGCACCTGCAGTGACAGAGAGCGACAAGAGCCCCGAAGCAGTTCAGCCGAAATTTGTTATCACTCCTCCCGCCGTAGAAGTAAGAGAGCCTTCACAGACTCGACTCAATTATACGCCGACTGTCGCGAGCAATGGGGCACCAACAGCGACCATTCCGACATCGCGTTTTACGCGAGCCGCGACCGCTCAACCGCAGGCAGAGGAACCGACTAAGACGACATCCAGGGCTGCTCACGAAGATAAACAGGCATCGCAGCGCCATGACGAGCAGGCCAAGGATTACGGGAACGAGAACAGGCGCGATTATAGGTCGGACGCGAGGCACTCGTCTGGGTACGGAAGGTCCGACTACAGAGACGCGAGGCAGGACAGAGATAGGTCCGATTATCGGGAGACCAGGCAGGACTATCGGGATAACAGGTCGGACAATCGCGGCGACCAACGGCAGGAAGCTGCCGGTACGGATCAGCGGGTTAAGGATACCGAAGCGGATAGGGACTCGGGACAGAGGCAGGACCAGTACGGTCGTGCTCCCCGTTCCGGCAGGTCTCGCCCGGATCCTGGCCCCAGCATGAAAGAGCTGGGCAACATGACTCTCGCCGACCTGCAGAGACACGCGCGCGAGTTGGGTATAGCCGGGTACTCGGGGTTTCGGAAGAAGGAACTGGTCTTCGAGATACTGAAAGGCAGGACCCAAGCCGGCGGGCTGATATTTGCCGAAGGGCTTCTTGAGATTCTTCCCGACGGTTACGGTTTTCTCAGACCGGCTTTCTATTTCCCGAGCAAAGACGACATCTACATTTCGCCCTCGCAGATAAGGAAGTTTGACCTTCGTACGGGAGACCTGGTCTCCGGCCAAGTCCGTCCTCCAAAGGACACAGAGCGTTACTACGGGCTTTTGCGAATCGAAGCCATAAACGGCGATGACCCGGAAGCTGCGCGTCTCAGACCAAACTTTGAGGGGCTCACGCCCATTTTCCCCTTGCAGAGGTTCCAGCTTGAGACGACCAAGTCCGAGATTTCGGGTAGGCTACTAGACCTAGTGTCTCCTATCGGTATGGGACAGCGCGCGCTCATCGTGTCCCCGCCTAAAGCAGGAAAGACGGTCCTCTTGAAGAGAATCGCCAACGCCATTACCGCGAACCATCCCGATACCTACCTCATGGTGCTTCTGATTGACGAACGTCCCGAGGAAGTTACGGACATGCAGAGGTCGGTTAACGGCGAGGTAATAGCGTCCACCTTTGACGAGCCCCCGGAAAACCACGCCCGCGTAAGCGAAATGGCGCTGGAAAGGGCCAAGAGGCTGGTTGAAAACGGACGCGATGTTGTGGTCTTGCTGGACAGCATCACCAGGATGACCCGCGCGTACAATCTCATTGAGCCCAGTTCCGGCAGAACGCTGTCGGGAGGAATGGACCCTGCGGCTTTTCATAAGCCCAAGAGATTCTTCGGCGCTGCCCGGAACATCGAAGAGGGCGGCAGCCTTACCATAGTGGCCACTAGCCTTATCGATACCGGCAGTAGGATGGATGATGTTATTTACGAGGAATTTAAGGGCACCGGCAACGCGGAAATCCATCTTGACCGGAAACTATCCGAGAAACGGATCTACCCCGCGATCGATGTCAAGCGTTCTGGCACTCGAAAAGAAGAGCTCTTACAGAGCAAAGAAGAATTGGACGCTATGTGGATGTTCCACAAGATGACCAACGACTTAGAGCCCGATAAGGTGCTTGAAGGCTTAATAGAGCTTCTAAACCAGACCCGCAGCAACAAAGAAGCGGTACCCTTCATAAAGCGGCGCCTGTCTTTGATGCGGTAAGGCTTAAGCTGTAGAGTGGATGGTGAGAGGAATTAGACCGCCAGACGGACAACCGCTAGACAGAAGAGTTGCCCGCTCCCCTCGCCCGTGCTATACTTTTTCATGTTTGCGTGCTGCAATACATTAGTTTGTCTAGCATAACCTGGGGTGATGTTGTGAAAGAGAAGATACATCCTAATTACGAGAAGACTACCATTTCTTGCGCCTGTGGCCAGGTATATCATGTCGGTTCTACCAGGAAAAACATTAGAGTAGAAATCTGCGCCAAGTGCCACCCGTTCTTTACCGGAGTGCAGAAGATCGTCGATACGGGCGGACGTGTGGAGAGGTTCCGTCAGAAGTACGGCTACATCCAAGGCGAGCAGAAAGCAGAGGCCAAAGATACGGGCAACCGCTAGCAGTACACTTTCAAAGGCAGAAATCCTGAGCATGGGTTTCTGCCTTTTTACTTTGCCTTGTGATAGTGGCGCACAATGGCGGGCCGGGTCTTACGTAGAATACTGTAGTAGAATAGGGGAGAGGAGGACTGAACATGGCTCTGAACGCAACGCCGAATAGACCGCCGAACGTATCGTCGGACGAGTCACCGAACGGGTCGCCGATAGAATCACCGAACCCGCCTGTTACTTCACCGACAAATACATTGGCGGACGTGCGGGCCAACGCACCGTCCTACGGGGGTCAAGCGGTCATCGAAGGCGTGATGATGCGCGGACCAAGGTTCGCTGCCTTGTCGGTCCGGGCTCCTGATGGTGAAATTGTGACTCTGGTCAAAAAAGCTGAAATGCCTTCTGCCAGGGGTGGGATTTTCGGGTGGCCGATTATCCGGGGAGCTTTGTCCTTCTGGGATTCACTTACCTTGGGGATCGGCATGCTCATGAGGTCGGCGGAAATCTCAATGCCAGATGAAGAAGCCCCAAGCAAGCTATCGGTCAATCTTGCGGTTGCCATGGGGGGACTCATAGCGATTGGCCTGTTTGTTGTGCTTCCCGTATACATCGCGCCCTTCATCCTGAGCGCTTTGAGATTATCCGGAAGGTTCGCTACCAGTTTGGTGGAACTAATCATTCGTTTGGCGTTACTAGTCGGGTATGTCGTCACCGTCTCACGTATGGACGACATACAGCGGGTACTTCAATACCACGGGGCCGAGCACAAAGTGATTTGGGCTTGGGAACACCATCACGACGATCCTGCACTATCCAAAGAGAACTGGGACAGGGATGCCGCGGTATCGCTCTTGTCGTCCAAGGCAAGCGCGTGTTCCAGGCTCCATCCTCGCTGCGGGACGAGTTTCCTATTCATAGTGGCTCTGTGCTCGTGGTTAGTGTTCATATTCGTGTCCACGCCCAACGTTGTTGATAGGATCATCTTTCGGCTTCTTCTCATGCCGTTAGTCGCGGGCCTTTCCTACGAATTGCTTAAGGCTTCGGCAGGAGCCGAGGGCACCATATGGACGATCATCAAAGCCCCTGGAATTGGCCTTCAGAAACTTACTACAAGAGAACCGGACGCTTCACAAATTGAAGTGGCCGCGGGAAGTCTATCCTTGCTGATCGAGGCTGAGAGAGGTGTTTCGTGATGACAGGCGCGGGTGATGTAAACGGGCTTTTGAGCAAGCTGGATTCTTTGACAGGCCGCTTTAGAGAACTCACAGCCTCTCTCGAAGATCCCGAAGTGTTTTCGGACCTCAAGAAATACAGGGACATAGCCAAGGAGCGGGGACGTCTTGACGGCGTTGTATCCGCGTATGCGCGATACAAGAAGCTCCTAGCCGATATTGAGGGGAATACGGAGATTTTGAACGATGAGACCGACGCGGACTTGGTGGCCATGGCCCAAGAGGATCTTGAGGCCTTGGAGACCCAACGCGAAGCGCTTGAACTGGAGCTGCGCCGGGCTTTAGTGCCCAAGGATCCTAACGATGAGAAGAACGTCATCGTCGAGATACGGGCAGGCACAGGGGGAAGCGAAGCGGCCCTCTTCGCGGGAGAGCTCTTCCGCATGTACGGCCGGTACGCCGAGGAGCGAAAGTGGAAAACCGAGATTCTGACTTCCAACCCAACAGACTTGGGCGGATTTAAAGAAGTTGTGTTCGCAGTGGAGGGGACCGATGTTTACAGTCGCCTCAAATACGAAGGCGGAGTTCACAGGGTGCAGCGCATTCCGGTGACAGAATCGGGCGGCCGCATACACACTTCCGCCGCTACCGTCGCGGTGCTTCCGGAGGCGGACGAGGATACATCCATCGAGGTCCACCCCGATGACCTGCGGGTTGACACCTACATGTCTTCCGGGAAGGGCGGGCAGGGCGTCAACACTACGTATTCCGCGGTCCGGATCACTCACCTGCCCACCAACACCATTGTCACATGCCAAGATGAAAGGTCTCAGATCCAAAACCGCGAGCGCGCTATGCGAATCCTGATGTCTCGTCTTGTAGCCATCGCCGAAGAGGAGCGAAACCGGGAACTGACCAGTAATCGCAGGTCCCAAGTGGGAAGCGGGGATAGGGCCGAGAAGATACGGACTTACAACTTCCCTCAAAACAGGGTTACAGATCACAGGATTGGGTTCACCAGCCACAGACTGGTTGAGTTCCTCAATGGAGATATAGACGAGATGGTGGATGCCCTGGCGGCCGAAGATGAAAGGCTCAAGCTCGAACAGGCAGAATGAAAGACGAGCTGGGGCGCACGGTAGGCGAGGCCATGGCGTGGGGTAGGAAGACCTTATCTAACGTCTCGAACCACGCTGCCAGAGACGCTTCTCTTCTGCTTGCTCACGTGCTGAAGGAGAATCCCGAATCTCCTTACCTGCATCCGGAGGCTCCGCTCGACAGCAATACTGCCCTGACTTATTTCGACTTTATCCAAAGGCGAGCGAGAGGAGAGCCTGTGGCCTATATCCGTGGCTTTCAAGAGTTCATGGGACTTAAGTTTGCAGTGGACAAGCGGGTACTGATCCCAAGGCCCGAAACCGAAATTTTGGTCGAGGAAATCCTTGCATTTCTAAGACGCGGGCGGGTTGGGGAGCGGGCGAACGGTCATTCGGATGATTCACCGAACACGGGACTGCGGTTTGGCGGCGATTCGCCTGCCATAGCAGACATAGGATGCGGTTCAGGGGCAATTGGGCTATCGGTAGCCCGGAACTGCCCGGGCGCCACGGTCATTTTGACGGACACATCCCGGGAAGCGCTGCAGGTAGCCAGGGACAACGCTGTCTCTCTTGGCCTCTTAGAAGGGGGCCCAGGCCGACCCTCTTCTCGCGATGGCCTGTGGGAGCGCGTCTCGTTCTTGCAGGGCAACCTCTTGGAGCCCCTAGTTCTTGGGAAGGTTCGCAATCTTGACGTGGTCGCTTCCAACCCTCCGTACATAGCAGCCGAAGAGATGCACAGTCTTCCGCAGGAAGTCCGCCGGGAGCCGCGGCTTGCACTAGACGGAGGCGAGGGAGGCCTTCTTTACATAACGCAGTTGATAGCCGGATCCGGTCCGTTCCTTCGGCCCGGCGGGATGCTAATCTTTGAGGTGGATGATGGGCAGGCTTCAGCTGTCACGGAAATGCTGAAGGGTTCGGGGTGGGAAGACCCGAAGATATTGCCTGACTTAGCGGGGTACAACAGGGTTGCGCGCGGGTTCAAGCCGGAAGCTTAACTTGCGCTAATGCCAAGGAAAGATAAAGATTAAGATAGGCCGCAGAGGCTGTTTGGGGGATGTGTGTGGAGACAACAATAGTGAGGGTCGATCCGTTTCACCCCGACGACCGGCTTCTTATGCCTTGCGCGGAGGCGCTCAGGGCAGGAAAGACCGTGGCTTTTCCAACGGAGACGGTATACGGTTTGGGCGCGAACGCTCTGATGCCTTCCGCTGTCCAGCGGGTTTTCCAGGCCAAAGGCCGTCCACAAGACAACCCGCTGATCGTCCATATTTCTCGGCTTGAAGCCGTGCCTCCCCTAGTTCTGGACGTAAGCGACAGCGCGCGTCGCCTCATGCACATGTTTTGGCCTGGCCCTCTCACGCTGCTTTTTCCCAAGTCCGAGTTTATACCCGATAGCGTTACGGCCGGTCTTCCCAGCGTTGGAATAAGGATGCCCGATCACCCGGTCGCCCAGAGGCTTCTGGACTTAGCCGGCGTTCCGGTAGCGGCTCCTTCCGCCAATATTTCTGGGAGTCCTAGCCCCACCACATCTGAGGCCGTTGTCGCCGATCTGTACGGCAAAGTCGACTTCATCGTGGATGGGGGCAACACGGAGATAGGGGTCGAGTCAACGGTCCTTGACCTATCCACAGAGATTCCCAGGATACTGCGGCCGGGAGGCCTATCCGTCGAGGAGTTGTCGAGCGTTCTTGGCTCAGTGGAGGTCTTTCATTTCCAAGGTGACGGGCCGGCCCCTTCGCCCGGGATGAAATACAGGCACTATGCGCCAAAGGGCGAAGTGTACATGGCCGTAGGCAGCGCCGCCGAACAGGCCACATCCATCATTGCTCATGGGGTTTCCGCACTCATGGCGAGCCACAAAGTAGTCGTGCTGGCGTCAAGCGAGAATCTGTCCAGGTACGGGGCGATCGAGGAAGCGTTCGATCGGTCTTTCGCGGTCGTCGAACTGGGGCCCAGGACTGACTTGGCACGCGTGGCTTCGCGCCTGTTTTCCAGTCTAAGGTATGCGGATACGCTGGAGGCATCGGTTATCCTGGCCGAGTCTTTCCCTGAAACGGGGCTGGGACTTGCCATACAGAACCGGCTGGACCGCGCCGGTGGAGGCAGGAGACTGACCTTTCGGCCGGGCGTATCCGTCATAATGGTTTGTACCGGGAATACGTGTAGAAGCCCGATGGCCGAAGTCATTTTCAGACGAGCGTGGGAGGACGCAGGCGCCCCGTATCCTATCAGAGTGGCGTCGCGGGGGATATCGGCTGTTTGCGGCATGCCCGCTGCCGATGAGGCGGTTCTGGTTGTGAAGGATTTGGGCCTGGATTTGTCATCTCACGAGGCCCGAAGAATTTCGGCTGCTGACTTTGATGAAGCTGACCTGGTTATCGCCATGACCGAATCCCACAAGAACGCTTTGCTCCAAGGCTTTCCCCTTTCTCACGCAAAGATATATACTTTGTCTGAACTGGTTCCCAATGTCATAAAGGGTGACCTGAGCGACCCCATCGGGTTGGGACAGGCCGTTTACGAGCAGACCGCGCTTCTCCTCAAAGATGGGCTTACGGAACTGGCTCTTGGGCTGGCAGGAGTTAGGAGGGAACGTTTTGAAGATAGCGATAGGTAGTGACCACGCGGGATACCTTCTCAAAGAAGAGCTGCGCCAAGCGCTTGACGGCGAGCACGAGGTCGCGGATATGGGCGCCGGAAGCGAGGAATCTGTCCACTATCCGGATTTCGCGCGGAAGGTATGCGAGGCTGTACGCGCAAAGGAAGCAGAGATTGGGATCCTCGTGTGCGGTACGGGTTTGGGCATGGCAGTATCCGCCAACAAATTCCCCGGGATCCGAGCCATCGTCTGTTCTGACACGTTCTCAGCTCGTATGGGCCGGGAGCACAATGACGCCAACGTCTTGTGTATCGGATCAAGGGTAGTTGGCTCAGGCCTTGCCACTGATATCGTGTCAGCTTTTCTCTCGGCCGATTTTGCCGCGGGGAGACATTCCATACGGGTCCAAAAGATAGCGGACATCGAGTCCGAGTTCGGACGGCGTTCCTAGATAAGGAGGCTAGACCCTTGTCTGTAGAAAACAACAAGAGCGGTTCCCAACTGGACCTTTCAATCCTTAAGGGTCAGGTTAGGGATGCGATAAAGGGACTTCTTGAGAGAGCGGGCTTAAAGCCGGGTCAAGTCTTGGTTTTGGGTTGTTCCACCAGCGAAGTCCAGGGAAATCGCATCGGTTCGGCCGGCAGAGGCGATATCGCCGAGGCTGTTTTAGACGGTGCGGATGAAGCGCTTTCGGGTACAGGGGTGGAACTTGCGGTCCAGTGCTGCGAGCACCTGAACCGGGCTTTGGTCGTTGAGCGGGAAGTGCTGGAAAAGTACAATTTGACCGAGGTGTCGGTTCTGCCGGTCCCCCATGCCGGCGGGGCTACGGCGGCTACGACGCTAAAGCGCCTTAAGGATCCCGCGGTGGCTGAGGCCATTCAGGCTCACGCGGGAATCGACATCGGCGATACCCTGATAGGCATGCACTTGAAACCCGTCGCGGTACCGGTCCGGATACCCGACGTGAGCGTCGGACACGCCCATGTGACCATGGCTCGGACAAGGCCCAAGCTTATCGGGGGCAACAGGGCTGTATACTCTTGGAGCGAGATTAGGGACAAGGCTTAGGAAGAGGTCTAACGAAAAAGCTCGTGTTATGAAACCTAGACAGAGCCGGAGGCGTCAAAGCAATGGACGGTCATAAACGGCCCGGATGGGACGAGTATTTTATGCAGGTGGCTCAAGTGGTTGCCACGCGCTCGACATGTCTTAGGAGGAATATCGGCGCGGTCATCGTCAGGGACAAACGGATCTTGGCTACCGGCTACAACGGCGCTCCAACCGGACTGAAGCATTGCGCCGAGGTCGGATGCCTAAAAGACCGACTCAACGTTCCCTCAGGTGAGCGCCAAGAACTATGCAGGGCGCTTCACGCCGAGCAGAACGCTATCGTGCAGGCGGCCAGATACGGCGCGGTGATTGAGGGGGCAAGCATCTATTCGACCACCGAACCTTGCAGCATGTGCGCGAAGATGATCATCAACGCGGGCATCAGAAGAGTGGTTTACCGGGATCCATACCCTGACGCTCTCTCCAGGGACCTCCTGAGCGAGGCCGGGGTGGCAGTGGAGAAGTTTCCAAACCGGGAATCTTGAGATCACGGACAGGCTCGGTTAGAATATCGCAGATACAGGCAAATTAGCGGCGCACGCAGCGCTTTAAGGAGGCAACACTGTTGCGGACAACATATGCTTTTGGCATCGCGTTTGGGCTCTCCTTGATCTTCGCGCCTCTCATGAGGGGGATCGCTCGCAAGACCAAAGCAATGTGTTATCCCAACGACCGCAGCGTGCATCAGAAACCGATTCCTTACTTGGGCGGCGTGGCCATCTACCTAGCCTCGGTACTGACCATGTTGGTGTTCCCACCCGACGATAGCGTAGCTCTGTACTCTGTAGTAGTCGGGGGTTTCATCATCCTCGTGGTGGGCCTGATCGACGATCTTTGGGACATTACTCCGCTGCAGAAGCTTCTAGGCCAGTGTGTCTCCGCGGGTGTCGTTATCTGGATAGGCGTCAGCATTTCATTTGTAACGAACCCCTTTACCGGAGCCGTGAGATTGCTCGGCTTTTTTGCCATTCCCGTGACTGTCTTCTGGATAGTCTCCTTCGAGAACCTTGTGAACTTCTCGGACGGACTTGACGGGCTCGCGGCGGGAGTTACCGGCATCACCGCGCTGGTCATGGTATTTGCCGCCGAAAAGGCGGGAGCGAGCGGTATCACTACCGCCGCCGCTGCTTTGGCAGGGAGTGTGCTTGGATTTCTACCCTTCAACTTTCACCCGGCCTCCATATTCATGGGCGACGCCGGAGCTATGTACATAGGGTTGGCCTTGGCGGTTCTGTCAGTCCAAGGTTTGGCCAAGTCCGCGGTCTTCATGTCCGTCATGGTTCCGATTCTTACACTGATGGTACCTATCTCCGATGCGGCTTTTGCCGTAGTACGCAGGAAACTGGCAGGTACATCTGTCACCCGGGCGGACCATGACCATCTTCATCATCGTCTCTTGGAGTTGGGGATGGACCAAAGACAGGCGGTCCTTGTCATCTACGCTGTGAGCCTGGTATTTGGCGTTTTGGGGATGATATCCAGTTTTGTCCCCGCGGCTCAGGGTGCGCCCATCGCCGGACTGGCTATACTAGGATTGCTGGTGGTGGCTCAGAGAACCGGTCTCTTGACCATTTCCACCGATTCTTCCAAGAAGAAGTCAGGGAGGCAGTCCAAGAAGCAGGAGACCCACCATGGGTAAGGGATAGTTGAATAGCTGAAAGGTGTTGAGAGATTGCCCTCACGTGTAAACCTCAAAGTGATGTCGGTTTTTGGAACCCGCCCCGAAGCAACCAAGATGGTGCCCCTAGTTAAAGCCCTCCAATCTGAGGACCGGATTGATTCCAAAGTATTGGTAACCGCCCAGCATCGGGATATGTTGGACCAGGTTTTGGACTACTTCAAAGTCAAGAGCGACTATGACTTGGATGTGATGAAGGAAAGTCAGACTCTCGCGGAGACTACCCACCGCGTCCTTGAACGGCTCACGCCCGTCTTGGAGGCCGAACGTCCCGATGTCATGCTGATCCACGGCGATACGGCTACCGCCGGATCAGCGGCTTTGGCTGCCTATTACCTGAGGATCCCGTGCGGGCACGTGGAGGCGGGTCTTAGGACCGGGGACAAGTACGCTCCGTTTCCCGAGGAAATCATGCGGAAGATTGCTGACGCTATCTCTGACGTTCACTTCGCTCCGACTAACCGGTCCAGGGACAACCTGCTTAATGAGGGAATACCGGCGGACGGGATTTTTGTCACCGGCAACACCGCCGTCGACACCCTCCTTATGACCGTGAGACCCGATTATCGTTTTGTTAATTCCACTCTGTCCCGGCTCGACTTCAAAGAGAAAACCAACATTCTTGTAGAGGTCCACCGGCGAGAAAACTTCGGTCAAGGCATGGAGAATATAGGGGTTGCTCTCCGGACCATAGCTAAGGACCGCCCCGACGTACGGCTCGTGGTATCCGTTCACAAGAATCCTAAAGCGAGGGAGCCCATTCGGCGCCATCTGGGGGATGTTCCGTCAGCCGTGCTCTTGGAGCCGCTTGATTATCCGGATTATGTTAATCTTATCCGGCGTTCTCGCCTCGTAGTGAGCGATTCAGGGGGTATTCAGGAAGAAGCGCCGACCGTTGGAGTGCCGGTGGTCTTGTGCCGCGAAAAGACCGAGAGACCTGAGGCGCTGAACGCCGGAACGCTAGCCTTGGTGGGCACTGACCGGCAACTGATAGTGGACACAGTCCTGGATTTGTTAGACAATAAGAAGAGATACGATGACATGGCCAGAGCGAAAAACCCCTTCGGAGATGGTATGGCATCTGGGCGGATTGTACGAGCGCTTTTGTTTTGGGCGGGGTTGTCCCCCGACCGTCCCGAGGATTTTGTGGGAACAGTGTAGGGTATCAGTTAGGGAGGGTGCGGCTTGGCACAGAAGGAACTTGACGCGATATTGCAGGCAGAAAATGAAGCCGCTCTGACGATCGAAGCTGCTAAGGCTCAAGCGCGGGCATTGGCAGTGAAGGCCGACGAAGAAGCCGGGCGTCTTATGGCAGCTGCAATGGAGAAGGCAGAAAGAGAGGCTGAGGCCGCCGTGAAGGAAGCG
>DAIRWA010000046.1:0-10814 GCA_036802545.1 Bacillota bacterium
AGGCAAGACCACGTTGGCCCAGCTTACCTCGGCGAAAGACGCTCGCGAAGAGGCAGTACAATCCCTACGAGCGAGCCTTGCGGCGCTTTCTAAGTTTCCGGGGAAGCGTCGGTTCCTAGAAACCCTGTCATCCCGCTACCTGTACTCATTATCCATGCGGACTTTGTGACGCCTCTCAACCTATTAGCCCTACGACGTTGCCGACCTCGGACACTACGCCCTAGACTCACCGCCATCTCGGGTCTCGGTTTCCTGTATTCCGTATGAAGTAAGATTTTCGTGGGCGCTGAGAGAGAAAAGGAAGCGAGTAGCCGTGTAACTCTCCGATTTGCGAAACCACTCGTAAGCTGGTATAATGAGACTCGCTCTCCGGGAGGGCGCAGTATTCTAGTAGGCTCTCCCGCTCCAAAGGCGGGGCTAAAAATCCGTCACTGGCTAAGTCGTGAACGCCTTATAGAGGCCGGTTGCGCCCAGCTTCTGGTTTCTTTAGGGAGAAGGAAAAAAGGGAAACCTACAATGGCATGCAGGTAGAACCCTTTTTTCGCGGGATTTGGGTTGTCCTAGTCCCTACGGCTTTGTTAGTTGGCCTGCCTTGAGTGGCCGCGCAGGAAGGTTCCTCCTGAAAGCGGTGGCTGCAATAGAGGCTAGGAGCGGGGGCCTGTGAGGAAATCTCCTAGACTGTCCTAACCGGGCGTCGCGGGGTTACGGTGTGAACTAAGTGGTGATCCAGCTCTGTATTGGGTGACCGTACAGGGTGGCCTTAAAGGGGAACCGCCCATCGCGAAAGCGGGGGTTGGCCGCCGGGAAAGCCTGCTGGACCTCAAGTCACAAGATTCACCGTAGACGTCGCCCTTCGGAGGCGGATTTTGCACCTAGAGCTATGTCGAAAAATAGAAGAGGCAAAAAGTCCGGATTGCTACTGGAAGTATTGGCCTTAAGTTTTGCGGCCTTCCTCTTAAGTTTTGTCATGAACGCTGCCTTTGAAGGAATATCTCACGGCATTTCCCTTGGGGTCGGAATACCCCTCACTCTGTCTGTGGTCGGCCTAGGCGTTATTAGCGACGGGCTCGGTGTGGCCAGCGCACGGGCCAAAGAAGGCCCCTTGCTATCCATGGCCTCACGGAGGATCATCGGAGCGCGGGAAGCCCTGTGGTTTGTGAGGAACGCGGCTAAGGTTTCTTCCGTCTGTAACGATGTGTTGGGCGATGTCGCCGCGACCATTTCGGGGGCTTTGGCCGTAGCTGTGTCTTTCAGCGTCCAGGCGGCCTATCCTGACATAAGTTGGTTATTGGCGACAAGCGCCGCTGTCGGTGTTGCGTCGGCCTTGAGCGTTGGCGGCAAAGCCTTGTTTAAACCCGTCGCTTTGAAGTACGCTGAGTCTATGATCCTGTTTCTTGGGAGAGCCCGGTACTATGTGAACCGGGCGTTTAGGAGGACGAAAAATTCAGATGACCGTTGAACTTTCGGAAATCCGCTCTCCGCGAGACCTTCGTCGGCTTTCTTCTGAAGACCTGAGGTCGGTAGCTAAAGGTATAAGGGGGAAGATCGTCGAAACCGTGGCGGCTAACGGGGGCCATCTAGCCTCGTCCCTCGGGGTCGTTGAACTCACATTGGCGCTGCACACAGTTTTTGATACACCCAAAGACAAGATAGTGTGGGACGTAGGCCACCAAAGCTACGCTCATAAGATTATCACCGGGCGCTACGAGCGCTTTTCAACTTTGAGGCAGTACGGGGGCTTATCAGGTTATCCCAAGAGGCAGGAGAGCCCGTACGATGTATATGACACAGGCCATGCGTCGGGTTCCATCTCCTATGCGTTGGGATTGGCCAAGGCTAGAGACCTCAATGGGAGAGACGAAAATGTAGTAGCAGTGATTGGAGACGGGGCTCTTACTTCCGGGGTAGCTTATGAAGGCCTGAATAACGCCGGCGAGCACGGCCGCAAGTTCATCGTTGTGGTAAACGACAATTCAATGTCCATTTCAGAAAACGTCGGAGGCATTTCATACTACTTAACCACCCTAAGGCTGGCCTCCTTGTACAGATCCACGAAGAGCAGGTTCGAGAAGGTGCTCAGCACTATGCCCAATCTTGGAAAACCTGCCGTAAGGCTTCTTAAGCGTTTGAAAGGTGGACTAAAGCACTTCCTGTTTCCTGAAGTCTGGTTTGAGTCACTGGGGTTCCGTTATTACGGACCTTTGGACGGCCACGACATCGAGGCGTTACAGAAGGTTCTCAGAGAAGTAAAAACGCTGGACGAACCGGTAATCGTCCATGTGGTGACCAAGAAGGGCAAAGGTTATCCCCCGGCGGAAAGGGAGCCGCAGAAGTACCATGGGCCCGGTCCATTTGACGTGGCTACCGGCGCGATTCATGTAAGAGACGGTCCCCCTTCGTGGGCTAAGGTATTTGGCGAGGCCATGACTCGGTTTGCCGCCAGGGATAAGAGAATTGTGGCCATCACGGCCGCGATGTCAGAGGGGACGGGATTGGGCAAGTTCAAGAAAACGTTCCCCGATCGCTTTTTCGACGTCGGTATAGCCGAGAGCCACGCCGTAACGTACGCGGCGGGCCTGGCGCAAGGCGGAATGGTTCCTGTGGTCGCCATCTACTCCAGCTTTCTTCAACGAGGATACGATCAGATCATCCAAGATGTCGCTTTGCAGGAGTTGAAGGTCGTTTTTGCCATTGATCGGGCAGGGATAGTTGGCGAAGACGGCGAAACTCACCATGGCGAGTTTGACCTGAGCTACCTTCGTCCGGTGCCCGGCATGACTGTGATGGCTCCTAAGGACGAGCGCGAACTGGTTGACATGCTTTACACCGCGCTTAACCTTCCCGGGCCCAGCGCCATCAGGTACCCGCGAGGTTCGGCTCCGGGCGTCTCTTACGGGGAGGCTCTGGACAACCCTAGGGCACTTGAGGTGGGGAAGGCTGAGGTGCTTTCAACCGGAACGGACGTCAACCTGGTTGCCATAGGTAGCACGGTGGTCTTGGCCGAGGAGTGTTCGTCGCTCCTTAAAGAAGAGGGCATATCGGCAGGAGTCGTAAACGCTCGTTTTGCGAGCCCTCTAGACACCGGGCTCATGGAGAGTCTTCTAAGGTTGGCTCCGCTTTTTGTGTTAGAGGAAAACGTTTCGGTAGGAGGATTGGGCGAAGCGGTAGAAGGGGTCGCAGCCTCTAATCCGGCAGAGTCACACGGCGTTTTCAAGGTTGCGTTGCCGCCTGTGTTTGTGACTCATGGCAGTCAGGCGGTCCTTAGGCGAGAAGTGGGGTTAGATGCCAAGTCCATAGCAAAGAGAGTCGTGGAAACTATTGGGAGAAAAGATGAGCGTCGATAACGGCCCTAACGGTGTGGGCATATATCCAAACCTTACGAAAAAAGGAGCTTTGTCAGCATCCATAAAGCTTGTGGATTGGCTCGAAAACCAGGGTTTTAGAGGCTATCTTCCGCCATGTTTGGCTGCGCTAATCAAGAGACCCGAATCTTCATTGCCCTTGTCAGACTGGGCCCACTCGGTACGATTTGCCGTAGTGCTGGGCGGTGACGGCACTCTTTTGGGCTTCGCCCGACTGTTGGGTTCTACCGGGGTTCCTATCCTTGGAGTCAATTTAGGGCATTTCGGTTTCTTGACTGAGATTGAGGCCGATAAGCTTTTCGAGAAGATCCCTGATTTCTTGTCGGGCAAGTACTTTAGAGAAGAGCGGATAATGCTTTGGGCAGAGGTTCTGCGAGAAGGCCGGGTGATATTCTCGAGCCTTGCCATGAACGAAGCTGCTGTTATAAAGGGGCCGTACGGTCGAATGACCGTGCTGACCTTAAGAGTATCAGGGCTAGAGATTGACACTTACTTTGCGGATGGGTTCATCGTCTCCACTCCGACTGGTTCAACGGCTTATTCTCTTTCAGCGGGCGGCCCTATTGTCGCCCCGGAACTGGAAGCTATAGTTCTGACGCCGGTATGCCCCCATACTTTATATTCGCGATCAATGGTGGTATCGTCAGACGAAACCTGTGAGATCGAGGTGCTCGAGCCCAGCCGGTCAACGATGCTGTCCGTTGACGGACAAGAGTTTGTCTCATTGCGGCAAGGGGACCGAGTGAAGGTTTCAACCTCGGGCAAGAAGGTATCTCTAGTTAGAAGCGAGGGCTGGTCTTTTTATGACGTGTTGCGAAGAAAGATGAAGGAAGGCGCGGATAGATTGCCGCGTTGATCGACTATCTAAACACCTCTTTCAGTTAGGAGGAGTTCGTCTTGAAATCCAGGAGACAGATGCGAATCATCGAGTTGGTGTCTCAGGATGTGATTACTAGCCAGGAAGCTTTGTGTGAGGCCCTTGCCAGAGAGGGAATCAAAGTGACCCAAGCCACCGTGTCCAGGGATGTCAAAGAGCTTAACCTGGTTAGGGTTCCTTCCGGGGATGGGCGCTATAGATACGCCCCGCTGCCGGGCGACCCTTCTCTCGTCTACAGGGACAGATTCCGCCGTTTGTTCTCTGATTGCTGCGTCAGCATTGGAAAATCAGGGAACATAATCATGGTCAAGACCTTGAGCGGAGCCGCCTCGGCGGTTGGAGAGGCTGTAGACGGACTGAACCTGGAAGGCGTCTTGGGCAGTGTCGCCGGGGATGACTGCCTTTTGGTGGTCGTTGCCGATGGCGTCAATGCGGAGGACGTACTTAGAAACCTGCGGAAGATAGCCGGGTTGTAGTACATGCTTGAGTATCTTCGGATCAGGAATTTTGGCATATTTGAAGACGCTGAAGTGGAGCTTCGCCCCGGTTTATCAGTTTTTACCGGCGAGACGGGGGCCGGTAAATCCATGATTGTGGATGCCGTCTTATCTTGCCTCGGGCGAAGAACCCCGAAGGACCTCCTAAGAACCGGCGAGGAACGCGCGATTATTGAGCTCTTAGCCAGGCATCCTCCAAGAGATGAAGATGACGAAGGAGACGATGCCATTTCCTCGGTTTTGGAAGACGGGGACGACTTAGCTCTGCAGAGGGACATCCTTCCCGACAGGTCTTATATGAGAGTAAACGGAAAAGTGGTCTCGCTGGGGATGGCTCAGGAAATCGGATCCCGCCTAGTTGATATACACGGACAGCAAGAACACCATTCACTTATGAAGCCTCAATACTACTTGCCAATCCTAGATTCTTTGGACCGTCAACATGTGGCCCCGCGAAGAAGCCGATTTACAGAACTATACCGCCAAAGACAGAATATGTTGTCGGACATCAAGGAACTTGGACAAGGAGGATCTCAGAGGCAGCGGGAGATCGACCTTCTTTTGTACCAAGTACAGGAGATAGATGACTCGAAGATACGTGAAGGCGAGGAAGCGGAGTTACGAAGCGAGTATCAAGTGCTTTCATCCCAAAAGCGCTTGATAGAATTGGCGCAGACGGCCTACGGCCTATTGTACGCCTCTCATCGCGGCAAACAATCCGTATACGAGCAGGTGAACGAGGCGTTGTCGGTCCTGAAGAAGTCGGCGGCTATCGACCCGGCGGCTTCTGCGGCGTACGAGGCTTTGGAGCAGGTTTCTTTCACATGCGAAGCCGCGGTGGACGCGTTGAGGGAATATCAAGAGCGGTTGTCCCATGAACCCGAAAGGATAGCTCAGGTGACAGAGCGGCTCGACCTTATCCTAAAGCTGAAGATGAAATATGGTGAAAGTGAGGCAGCTATCCTCAAGTACGCTAAAGACGCCGGTGAAAGCCTTCACAAACTCATGCACAGAGAAGATATTCTTCTGAAACTCAATGAGGATCTAGCTTCTGTCGAAGGGCAGATGGCAGAGGTCGGTTCAGAGCTAAGCGCATTGAGACAGAAGCTCGCCGAGCTAATGTCGAGGCAAGTCACGTCTTCTCTGGGCGAACTGGGCATGTCGGGCGGACGGTTTGAAGCTCGAGTTGTGACCGAGGCTGACGACGCCGGCGTCCTCGTGGGTAAATCTCGGATTAAGGCGTATTCCGACGGTTTTGACAAAGTCAGTTTCCTTTTTTCCGCCAACCTGGGAGAGACCCTGTCGTCTGTCAACAAGGTGGCTTCCGGCGGCGAATTATCCCGGCTTATGCTGGCGATAAAGTCACATCTCGAAGATAATGATCCTGTGCCTACTCTGATTTTTGATGAAATTGATGTCGGCATAGGCGGTGACGCCGGACAAGCTGTAGCCGAAAAATTATGGAAACTTGGAAGGCGTCATCAAGTGTTGTGCGTTACTCATTTGGCCTCCATCGCATCTTTAGCCGATCACCACTATGTTGTGGAAAAGACGGAACGAGACGGAAGAACCGTGGCTGCCGTCAGGCCATTGTCACAAGAGGGAAGAGTAATCGAAATTGCCCGTATGTTGAGCGGGTCCAGTCTGTCAATTTCCTCTGATCACGCCAGGGAGCTTTTGCGAGCCGCCTTTGAAAAGAAGGCATCGTCACTCTGAGAGCTTCCTTGCCTTTCCACCCCTTACTCCTACTGACGCAATAAATGATCTCCTTACGGTAAACCTTATTACTTGTAGTCAATGGCGGCCGAAGGAGAGTGGTTTTTTAATGCAAAAAGAACGCTTGAAGAAAACAACAGGAATACTAATTTGTCTCTTCATCACTCTCGTCGCCGCGTCAAATCCATTTCGATTAGCTTATTCTTTCCCGGACGATGTCACTTTGATCACAGGCCAAGATTTTGTTATCGATACAGGCTATCCGGTCCCGGTCGTGTCTGTGACATCATCAGAATCCGGAAAGGCATCCGCTTGGCAGTGGGGGAGCGTCACTACCCGGTTGTGTATGGACACAAATAAGCCGGGAGAGTATCTGGTGCAGTTTCGACTTTTTGGCCTAATTCCTCTTAGAAAAGTGTTTTTGACGGTCCAAGATCCGATTATGGTTGTGGCAGGAGGTCACTCGATCGGGGTCGTTCTCAGGAGCACAGGCCTTTTGATTACGGGACTTTCGCCGGTCGAGACTGTGGACGGTAAGGAAGTATGGCCGGCTAGGAACGCCGGACTGGACGCGGGCGACGTAATCTTGGCTGTGAACGACAAGAGAGTGGTGACCAAAGAAGATCTGGCTGTTTACGTTGACGCCGCCGGCAGGACCGGCGAATGGATCGATCTACTAGTTGAGAAGGCTGACGGGTCGGCCATCCACAGAACGTTAATGCCGGTAAAGAACAGATACGGCGGATTTAACATCGGGCTCTTTGTCAAGGATTCTTTAGCCGGAGTGGGAACCTTGACGTTTTATGAACCCGGAACCGGACTGTACGCGGCATTGGGCCACGTCATATCCGAAGGCGATTCGAGACGGCCTGTGGCAATGAAGCAAGGTCAGGTAGTTAGAGCAACGGTCACCGGAATTCAGCCGAGCAGAAAAGGTCAACCCGGAGAAGTTCTGGGTACTTTTGTTGAAGGTAGGGATACCATCGGCAATATCCTTAAGAACGGCCAATGCGGTATAACGGGCATACTGACCGAAAGACTCGAGAACCCCATTTATCCGGAACCGATTCCTTTAGGCTTGGAACAAAATCTCAGAATCGGGCCCGCCGAGGTGCTTACGACGCTAAACGGCATAAATATCGAGAAATTCTCTATTGAGATTCAAGATGTTTTTGGCAGTTCATCAGCCTCGTCAAAAGGTTTTGTAATTAAGATAACCGATCCAAGGTTATTAGCAGTGACGGGTGGAATAGTCCAGGGGATGAGCGGTAGCCCGATTATACAAGACGGCCATCTTGTGGGCGCGGTTACCCATGTTCTTGTTAATGATCCAACGCGAGGATATGGGACCTTTGCCGAATGGATGGCCAGAGATTCTCACATGATTTCCGGCTCCGCGACCAATGACTCGCAGCATGATGTCGCATCCGCGACGATTGACCAAAGGCTAAACGACAAAAAAACCGGAGGATCTTGACACTAGGGATAATTGGGATAATATGGATGCAACAGGTGTGCCTTGTAGCCCACCGGACACAGAACACCATTAAGCCAACCAGGCCTTGGGGGAGGTAGACTGGGAGTGCAGAAGTTAAGGGTGCTCATCGCCGACGACAACAGAGAGTTTGTAGGGCTTCTGAAAGACTATCTGGATAGGCAAGAAGATTTCGAAGTGGTTGGGACTGCCCATAACGGGTTGGAAGCCTTGCAGGCCATAAAAGACGTAGAGCCTGAAGTGGTCATACTGGATATCATTATGCCTTATTTAGACGGAATCGGTGTACTTGAGAGGCTGGGGAGAACGGATGAAGGCTCCCGCCCGAAAATCTTGATGTTGACTGCCTTCGGGCAGGAGTCCATTACCCACCGGGTTCTGGAACTCGGAGCTGACTACTACATACTGAAACCCTTTGATTTTGATATTTTGGCAGAAAGACTTCGTCAGCTCTTCAACAAACCCCGGTCTCTGTCAAAGAGACCTATAGTACGGGATAGAGACAAGAGCCAAGACGCGACAGTGACGACAATGATGCACGAGCTGGGCATACCGGCCCACATCAAAGGGTACCTGTATCTCAGAGACGCCATAGTAATGGTCACCGGCAGAGTGGAACTCCTCTCAAAAGTCACTAAGGAACTATATCCATCTATTGCCGACAAGTACACTACTACGCCCAGTCGCGTCGAAAGAGCTATAAGGCACGCCATCGAGGTGGCTTGGGATCGAGGCAATATGGACTACATTCAGCGCGTATTCGGGCACACGATCAGCCAAGAAAAAGGCAAGCCAACAAATTCCGAGTTTATAGCTATGGTAGCTGACAGGATTAGAATGGGAGCCTAAGCAGGATCATGCTTCCGCCCTGTAGAAATCCTGCAGGGCGGAGGTGCGATATCCATGCAGGATTCTACACGAAATCGACTACTTGACCTTATCCTAAACTCTACGCATGATGCCATCCTGGCGGTAGACAAGGAATTTCGCGTTTTTTTGTTTAACCCGGCCGCAGAGAGAATTACGGGCATTCCCGCCTCCCATGCCATGGGCAAAGATGTCAGAGCAGTGATTGAGACTACCCGGTTAGATCAAGTTGTCAGCACCGGGAATCCCGAGCTAAACCAGAGACAGACCATAGGCGATACCACCATTATCACAAACAGGGTTCCAGTAATGAGCCCTGAGGGGGAACTGGTCGGTGCCGTGGCCGTTTTTCGCGACATTACAGAGGTAAGAGTTCTGGCCGAAGAAATAACCAATTTGCGACAAGTGCAAACCCTCCTTTCCTCAATCATAAACGCAACCCAAGATGCCATTTCAGTGGTCGACGCCAAGGGGAACGGGATCCTCATTAATCCGGCGTATACCCGCCTAACAGGCCTTACAGAGAAGGACGTAATCGGAAAACCCGCCACCGTTGACATCGCTGAAGGCTCCAGCATGCATATGCGGGTCCTCCGCACTCGAAAGCCTGTGAAGAACGTTCCGATGAAAGTGGGACCCAAGCGGCGGTCGGTCGTGGTGACATGCGATCCGGTGATGGCAGGGGACGAGCTTTTGGGAAGCGTGGGAGTAGTCCACGATGTCTCCGAGCTCATGAGCCTCAATGAGGAACTGGAGCGGATCAAGAAGATTGTTAGGGAGTTAGAGGCGAAGTACACATTCGACGAGATCGTTTCCAATAGCCCCCTAATTACCCAGGCAATCGACCAAGCCAAAAGGGTAGCGTCCACTTCTGTGACCGTGCTTTTGCGAGGCGAAAGCGGCACCGGAAAAGAACTGTTTGCCCACGCCGTGCACGGCGGCTCGCCAAGGAGGAACAAGCCGTTTATACGGGTGAATTGCGCTGCTCTGACCGGGGGCTTGCTCGAGTCCGAGCTGTTCGGTTACGTCGACGGAGCTTTCACCGGGGCAAAGAGAGGGGGCCGGCGAGGCCTCTTCGAAGAGGCGGAAGGCGGCACTCTATTCCTGGACGAGATCGGCGTGATGAACCTTGCGTCCCAGGCCAGTCTATTGCGAGTGCTCCAGGAAAAGGAGATCGTCCGAGTGGGCGCCTCCAAGCCTACCGCTGTAGACGTGAGGGTTATCGCGGCCACCAACGTTTCCTTGGAGCAAATGGTTTCCGAGGGGAAATTCAGAGAAGACCTGTACTACCGCCTCAACGTGATACCCATTTTCATCCCGCCCCTAAGACAGCGCGTTGAAGACCTTCCCGGTTTGTGCGACGAACTCATCAAGAGGCTAAACCAGGAATACGGGCGCAAAGTAACCGGTATACATCCCGACGTAATGGAAATGTTCAGGGCGTACAGGTGGCCCGGCAACGTGAGAGAACTTGAAAATGTGCTTGGCCGGGCCATGATCAGCATGCGGTATCACGACGAAGTCATTGAGCCCAAGCATGTACACCTCGCGATGCCCGCTTCTGACGAACCGGGCGTTCCGGCGGATCTAGAGGATTTGTCGACTCCGCTTCTAAGGTCTCTTTCTGAGACTGTGGACGAAGCGGAGCGAACCGCTATTCAGAGCGCCCTGCGGGCCGCGGAAGGTAATAAGACTAAGGCGGCACGGCTTCTCGGAATGAGTATCAGAAACTTATACAACAAGATGGCCAAGCACGGCATGTCGTAATACTGTACTGCTTTGCATGCAGCATTAGTTCCATAGTGAAAGAGTTTGCAGGGTCGTCCGCATCTACTAGTACCAATGCGGTTGCTGCTTCGCGGGAAGCAAATGGGGGCCCAGGTGCTCCGTGGTAAGCAGTAACCGGGTCGTTGTCCGCAGGATCAGAAATAGGACTCACGATTCGGCTCTCTTAGTCCCTTGGCACGATACTTGCATCCGTAAGAAGTGGGGCACCGATG
>DAIRWA010000047.1:0-10772 GCA_036802545.1 Bacillota bacterium
CGAAGAACCTGTTTACGGAATCAAGATCGACTACGGACGAAAATACGTTGTGGAGTACCATAAGGACAAAGACGGCTACACGCGCCACGTAACTGACGGCAGCTCTAAGTACATACAAAAGGACTTGGACACGGATGAGACCATCGTGACCTCAAACATCCTGGTCCAGTGGGCTGCGTCCAGGGTGCTGGATTCAGAAGGCCGTCTGGCCATCGACCTCATCGGAGAAGGAAAAGCTAAGTGCCTTGTCGGCGGCAGGCTATTGGAAGGAACCTGGAAGAAGCCCTCGCAAGACGAGCCCACCTTGTTCTACGACAGCGAAGGCTCTCTCATAAAACTGACGCCAGGGCAGACATGGATTCAGATCGTTCCGACGGAAGCTACCGCCACTGAGGTGCCGGCTCCCACTACGTAGAATCGGTTGGTAAAGCAATGAGTAGGTTAGCTGGCGAAACCGGTAGCGAGTATCGCCTGCAGACACTTAGCAGGAAGATGAGTGTCGCCCACAGACACTCGCCAAGGAGATAAGTGTCACCTACGGACACTCGTCAAAGAGGTGAGTGTCCGTAGGTGACAAATGGAATCCGGGGCCGTTAATTGGCTTGTGTCGACAGGGCTACGCACGACGAACAATGAGTGTCCGAGGATGACCCATGCCCTCTCATTATCAGACTATAGGGATACCAGATACCCAACACGACTCGTGCGACCGTGTCCAAAGAATTACGTCTTATTCCCATCCAGTTTCCCTGTAGCCTTATGCAAAGCATTAACCGCTATTACAGCGCCAAACGCAGTGGTTCCGAGTTTGCCGCCGGCCCCGCCGAGGTACGGTGAACTGTACACAAATACCAATCCCACGATAACCCCGGCCACGACCATCAGGGCTTCGTTGGCGATCCTGGCCTTCGACGACATACCCGCAAATGAGCCGCATATACAAACTGTAGCCAGCGTGGCTCCTACTTCTGGGAACAGTGCCGGAAGCACAAGCCCGCCAACCAGACCGACGATGGCCGAACCCATTACGGCACCCTTGCCCATCTTCACGTTCACAAGATAGGCGACGACGGCAGCGATAACCGAGGTTACGACTATCTTGGTGCTGACGTCACCTGAAGGCACCTGCCCGGTGAGCAAGGCCTTGCCGCAGCACAACGCCGACAACATGCAGCCGGCGCAAGCGATAGTGCCGAGCTTACCGCCGAAGCCGTTGAAGACATCCTGGGCCAAAACGTAGATGACCCCGGCAATCGCGGCGGCCAACAGCAGCTGCGTACTATCCAGCACCTTGGGAGAAGCCATTCCAACGAATCCGCCACAATAGAGCGGGACTGCGTAAGCCGGCATGAGTACGCCGGCAAGAACGCCCACCAAAGCCGCGGCCACGACCGCCCCTAAACCCATGTTTACATTTAGCCAGTAGGAGACCGCTCCGCCTACAAACACGGACAAGAACAAGTACAAGTCCTTAGTGGGGAACACAGGCCCCTTCCAGGGCGCGCTAACGGCACCTCTTTCAAGGTAGAAGCCGTACAACAAGAACAGGGCCGCGACACCAATCACAACGGCAATAAACGGGTTCTCGCTCACGGCCACAGTAAACGCATAATAGTAGAGCAGCCCGGCGGTAGCCGCAAGCAGGAGAAACCCTGCCGATCGTTTGGCAATCACTTTTCTCGCCTCCAACTCCATGAGATGAATAACCTATGTTCGAACCATCCTCTCCGGATGGGAATACACGTTAAACCTGCGATTTCTGACGAACCCCACTAACGTAACGCCAAGCTCCTCGGCCAAGGTAACGCCTTTGTCAGTCGGGGGCGCTTTGGACGCCACCAGCCCTACGCCGCAAGATGCCGCCTTTTGAACCATTTCCCAGTTCATCCTCCCGGTTGTAACCAGGAACTTGTCTTCAAAGGAATTGCCTTCTAAGAAACACTGACCCAAGACTCGATCCACAGCGTTGTGCCTGCTTACGTCTTCATTCCAATATACGATACCACAGGTGGAACACAATCCGGCGGCATGGGCGGCGCCTGTCAGACCGAACAGGGGCGATTTCCTTAGGAGTTCGTCCACGGAATCACAGATTGTGCCTGACGTAACCTGTAACGTATTTGATGAGGCTGCGGCCGCCTCCCTTAGGCCCCTATCCACCCGGCGCTCCGGGACACGCACATGGATCTTCATTGGCGCCCCTTGTTGGACGGTAACTGAGAAAGGATGAAACGGATCAATGAACCTCTCTGACAGGAGGTGCCCGATCGCCAAAGACTCTACTTCGTGGGGTGAACACTGGATAGTCCGCACAGCCTCCCCGTTCAAGAGCACCTCGACAGCGGTTTCGGAGATCACCATGTCATCCGATTCTGAAACCGACTCCCCGTCTTCACCGGCGCCTCGCAACTTAAGCACCCTTACTACCCGATAAGCGCTTTCGTCGGCTTCCACAGGGTCCACTTTGGGCGATGCCGCCTGTCTAGCCGGGTCTCCCATCAGGCGTCTGACGTTTTGCAGGTCTTCCATGGTGTTGATATTTACCAACGAGGTGAGCCCAGGATCGTACGTCCGCAGGTCTCTCTCCTCAGCATACACTGTGTTCACATCATCAAAGAAACCCCTCACCCGAAGGTCATTATCTCCCAGCCTCTTCTCGATAAAAGGCAGACAGTTTCTAGAATACAGCGCAAACAACGGCTCAATGGCCGAACCAATTCGGGGCACAAAAGCATCGCACCCTTGACACGTTTCCACCATCCAACGGACGAGTTCAGGCCGAATATGGGGCATGTCGCAGGCAACCACAAACACGTAGGGCGTCTTGGCCGCTTTGAGGGCGCTGTAGATGCCTACAAGCGCCCCCGTCTTGTCTGAAACAGCGTCGGCGATTACCCGGACGCCCGCCAGATCCAAGCGGCAGACGTCCTTAGCAACCACCACGACCTCGGGAAGTACTTCCCTCAGCCGATCTATGGCGTGGGCTATCATCGGCTTCCCGCCCACCATCATAGACGCCTTGTCGGCGCCCATCCGCCTACTCTGGCCCCCTGCCAGCACTACACCGGTGACGTCGTCAGTCTTCACACGAATCCCCGGCGACTTCCTGACCAGAGCACTGGCAGGTCAACTTCTCGACCTTAACCGCGCATGCCTTGAACTCGGGTATCTTGGACTTGGGATCTAGCGCCGCGTTTGTCAACACGTTAGCCGCTGCCTCCGCAAAGTGGAATGGCATGAATACCACCCTCGGGGCGGGCCTCGGCGTGACCATGGCCTTGACCTCGATTTCGCCTCTTCTTGAGGACACCTTGACTCTTTCTCCGTCCACGATGTCCAACTCGTCCGCTGTATCAGGATGGATCTCGATGTAGCCTTCAGATACATGCTTGTGAAGTCCCTTGGAACGGCGACTCATCGAGCCGGTGTGGAAGTGATAGAGCATTCTGCCTGTGGTAAGGGCCAAAGGATACTCCCCGTCCGGGACTTCAACCGGCGGGATATGTTCAACTGCGCTAAACAAGCCTAAGCCGCGAGAAAACTTGCCCTTGTGGAGATACGGGGTGCCCGGATGCTCTTTGCTTGGGCAGGGCCACTGGAGGCCGTCGCCGGGCAGCCTATCGTGGGTGATACCGCCGTAGATAGGAGTCAACGACGCGACTTCCTCCATGATCTCCGCGGTGGAGTCGTACTTCATCTCGTATCCCATACGACCTGCTATGTCGCAGATTATCTTCCAGTCGGACCTAGCTTCGCCCGGCCCCTTAACCGCGGGCTTCAACAGCTGCACGCGCCTCTCGGTGTTGGTGAAAGTGCCGTCTTCTTCGGCGAAGCTGGTGGCCGGCAGGACCACGTCCGCAATCTTAGCGGTCTCCGTCAAGAAGATGTCCTGGACAACCAAGAAATCCAGTTTCTCCAGAGCGGCCTTGACGTGGTTCAGGTCAGGGTCGGAAACCATGGGGTTCTCGCCCATGATATAGATAGCCCTGAGTTCACCGTCGTAAGCGGCGTTAATGGACTCCGTGATGGTCAACCCGATATTGCCTGGCAGAGGACGTCCCCAAGCCTTCTCGAACTTCGCCCTTATCTCGGGGTTAGTTACAGTCTGGTAGCCTGAGTAACCGTTGGGGAGCGCTCCCATGTCGCATGCGCCTTGGACGTTGTTCTGTCCGCGCAACGGATTCACGCCGACGTGGGGCTTACCTAGGTTGCCCGTGAGCATAGCAAGGTTGGCCGATGTAAGGACGTTGTCGGTGCCGCACGCATGCTGCGTGATTCCCATGGAATAGATGATAGAAGCAGCGCCGGCTTTAGCATACTCCACGGCAGCCTCCACTATCGTCTGAGGGGGAACGCCGGTGATCTCGGATACTCTTTCCGGTGTATAGGTGGACACGCACTTCTTCAGAGCTTCGAAATTCTCGGTGCGCATCTCCACGAACTCCTTGTCGTAGAGGCCCTTCTCGAGGATAACGTTCATCATGCCGTTCATAAGGGCTATGTCGCTACCAGGCATGTGCTGCACGAATACGTCGGCCAGCTGGGCCAGTTCGGTCCTGCGTGGGTCGGCCACGATGAGCTTGGCCCCGCGCTTCAGCGCTTCCTTAACTTGGAGCGCGATTACCGGATGGTTCTCGGTTGTGTTGGAGCCGATGACGAATATGGCATCGGCGCCGGATATTTCACCTATTGAGTTGGTCATAGCACCGCTTCCAAACGCCGCGGCAAGGCCCGCAACCGTGGAGGCGTGGCAGAGCCTGGCGCAGTGGTCCACGTTGTTAGTGCCCAGGCATGCACGGGCGAACTTCTGCATTACGTAGTTGACTTCGTTGGAGACCTTGGCCGAAGAAAAACAGGCGACCGAATCCGGGCCGTTTTCCTTGATGTAGCCGGAGAACTTGGACGCTACCAGGTCAAGGGCTTCATCCCACGTGGCAGTCCTAAACTCACCGTCTTCATTCCTTATCAAGGGAGTCGTCAACCTGTCAGAGTGTTGCACGAAGTCGACGCCGAATCTCCCCTTTACACAGGTAAGGCCGCGGTTAACGGGGCCGTCCGCTCCGGAGGCTCCTACGATCTTCCCGTTCCTGACGTGGATGCTAATCATGCAACCCGTGCCACAATATGGGCACACGGTGTCGATCTTCTGGATTTCCCAGGTACGCCCCTTGCCGATGCTCTGTTTGGGAGTAAGGGCTCCCACAGGACACACCTGCACACAGTTGCCGCAAAACACGCATGTTGAGTTCTCTAACGGCTCATTGTGGGGAGGATTGACCTTGGTGTCGTAGCCCCGTCCGACAAACCCGATGGCGCTCATGCCCTGGACTTCCTGGCACACTGCGCTGCAGCGTCCGCAAAGGATGCACTTCGAAAGATCCCGCTGGATGAACGGGTTTGTATCGTCCATCTCAGGGGGCTTATGAAAGACGCCGTATTTCTCGGGATCGGCACCGTATTCGTACGAATACTCCTGGAGTTTGCACTCCCCGTTCTTCTCACAGTTCAGGCAATCCGTCCGGTGGTTAGATAGAAACAGCTCAAGTACGGTCCGTCGGGCCTTTCTTGCCTTGTCGGAATTGGTATGAACAACCATACCGTTTCCTACCGGAGCGGTACAAGCAGTCTGAAGCGTCTTGGCTCTCTCTATTTCCACCACACACATGCGGCATCGTCCGCCCGTGCCTGCCACACCTTTTAGGTAGCAGAGCTGGGGAATTTCTATACCAATAGACTCGGCTGCATGAAGGACAGAGGTGCCTGCTTCTACAGTCACTTCTCTTCCGTCGATAGTAAGAGTCACCATAGCCACGGCTTTATACCTCCTATTCCTTCACGTCGCAGCGCAGGCATCGAGACGCCTCTCGCTGCGCTGTATGTGCGTCGTATCCTAGTTCCGCTTCGGTAAAGGAGTTCAGGCGTCTGGCCAAGGGGGCCATCTTGCCGTGGCTCCTTTGCGTTTTCTCCTCTATGATGGGCGCGGACAACTTGCGCGCCACGTTAAGCTTGGGCACGACGTCTCCGTCTCCGCCGAGGTAGAGATCGATTGCGGTGGCAGCCTTCTTCCCCGCTCCTATGGCTTCCACGACGGTGGCGGGCCCTGTCTGGCAGTCGCCGCCGGCAAATACACCGGCTACGCTCGTCGCCATGGTCCGCGAATCCACCTTGAATGTGCGCCTTTGAATGGGGAGGCCGGGGTTCTCGAAAGGCTCGGTATCGGGCATTTGCCCAATCGCCGAAACCAACACGTCGCAAGGCAGGTCGAAATCGCTGCCCTCTATAGGCTCAGTCCTACGCCTTCCTGAAGCATCGAATTCGCCTGTCTTCATGGAAACACAGGTGACTGCCTTCAATACCCCGTCTTCACCCTTCAGGGCTTTGGGATTCACCATTAAGGAGAAAGCGATTCCTTCCTCTTCGGCGGCCTCGATTTCCTCTTTTGCGGCAGGCATATCCTCACGCTGTCTCCTGTAGACCACGGTAACGGATTCGGCTCCTAGACGCCTGGCAGATCTAGCGGCGTCCATAGCCACATTTCCGGCGCCGACGACCACAACTTTCTTGCCCTTCAGGTTCACCTTGTTGCCCATATTGATGTCCCTCAGGAACTCGGCTCCCGGCACTACCCCCTGGAGGTCCTCTCCGGGAATCCCGAGCTTCTGATCCTTATGGGCCCCGATGGCCACAAAGATGGCATCGTAATCGGATTTCAGGTCGTCGAAAGAGATGTCTTTTCCGACCCGTACGCCTGTCCGAATCTGCACGCCGAGACCCTGGATTACCTCGATGTCTTTCTTCAAGGACGCTTTGGGGAGCCTGTACTCGGGTATTCCATACTGGAGCATACCGCCTGCTACCGGGAGGGCCTCGAATACAGTGACCGAATGTCCTTTCAAGGCCAAGTAGTTTGCGGCTGTAAGGCCGGCGGGACCGCTTCCTATGATGGCGACCTTGTTGCCAGTCGGCGGAGCCATCGAGGTCTTGGGTTTAGCGCCGTTTGGCCCGACAGCAAAATCAGAAGCGAACCTCTTGAGTTCGCGAATGGCTACAGGCTCATCCAACTGAGCCCTGCGGCACCTGGCCTCACACGGATGGTTACATACTCTGCCGCACACCACCGGGAAGGGGTTTTCTCTGTAGACTTCCTCATAGGCTTCCTGGAACTGGCCCTGCCTAACCAAGTCGATGTAGATTGGGACATCGACATGGGAAGGACACGTGTTCTGGCACGGCGCGTCAAACAAAGCGGCGCAGACGGAAGACTCGCACTTCTTGTCTCTGATGTGCGCCTCGTACTCGTGACGAAAGTGCTTGATGGTCGAAATAACCGGGTTAGGAGCCGTCTGGCCCAGCCCGCAGAGCGCGGTTTCTTTGATAGTCTCACCGAGATCCAGAAGTTCTTCGATATCGCCATCCTTGCCTTGGCCCCTGGTGATCCTCTGAAGGATCTCAAGCATTCTCTTGGTGCCGACACGACAAGGAGTGCACTTTCCGCAGGACTCGGACTGGACGAATTCCATGAAGAACTTGGCCAAGTCCACCATGCAGGTATCCTCATCCATGACAACGAAACCGCCGGAACCCATGATGGTCCCTAACGCAGCTAGGTTCTCGTAATCCACCGGAGTGTTCAGATACTCTACTGGGATGCAGCCTCCTGAGGGACCGCCTGTCTGAACGGCCTTATACCTCTTTCCGCCGGGTATACCGCCGCCGATATCGTACACGATCTCGCCGATTGTGGTTCCCATAGGTACTTCGGCCAGGCCGTTATTATTGATGTTGCCTGCCAAAGCGAACACCTTGGTCCCCTTGGACTTTTCCGTACCCATCGAGGAAAACCATTCCGGACCCTTTCGAGCAATGGTCGGGACGTTGGCGAAGGTCTCCACGTTATTGAGCACTGTGGGTTTATCCCACAATCCTGAGTTGGCGGGGAACGGAGGCCTGGGCCTGGGCTCTCCGCGGCGGCCCATGACTGAGTTGAGTAGCGCAGTCTCTTCACCGCAAACGAAAGCGCCGGCTCCAAGCCTGATATCCAAGTCAAAATCGAAGCCGGAGCCCAGGATGTCCTTTCCCAGCAAACCGTACTCTCTGGCTTGGTCGATAGCTTTGTACAGGCGGTCAACCGCCAACGGATACTCTGCGCGGCAGTACACGTAACCTTGAGAGGCGCCGACCGCGTATCCGGCCACCGCCATGCCTTCAACCAGCCTGTGGGGGTCTCCCTCGATGGTGGAACGATCCATGAACGCACCGGGGTCTCCCTCATCGGCATTGCAGACCACATATTTAGGGCTTCCTACCGCTTTGGCGGTAAACTCCCACTTCAACCCCGTAGGAAAACCCGCGCCGCCGCGTCCGCGAAGCCCGGACTTCTTCATGAGGTCCACTACTTCTACTGGTTTCATCTGCAGAGCCTTAGCCAGACCAAAATACCCGTCCCTGGCTATATACTCCCTGATAGACTCAGGGTTAATGATGCCGCAATTCTCTAGCACCACCCGGGTCTGTCTCTGGAAGAAGGGAATGTCTTGAAAATCGACAACCACCTTCTCTGTGGCGGGTTCCCTGTAAAGGAGCCTATCCACGACGCGACCCTTGATGACGTGTTCTTCAATCAGTTCAACTACGTCTTCTTCCTGAACACCGCAGTAGAAGACCCCTTCAGGATAGATCATCATGTTGGGACCAAAGCGGCAGAACCCGAAACAACCTGTTTCTATAACCTTAACTTCCTTGTCCATTCCGGCTCTGGCGATCTCGGCCTCAAGAGCAGCCTTGAGAGGCAAGCTTCCCGAAGCGTGACAGCCCGTACCCGAACAGACCAGGATATGACTGCGATAAAACTCCATTGGCCTCTCCTCTCCTTACTCTGCCTTGTCCGTATTGATAATCAGTTCCTCCACCGGTTGATGATTTACCACGTGGGCTGCCACAAGCTGCCTGGCTCTGGCCGGCGTCACGTTACCGTATACAACTTTTTCGCCGCCGGGTACTTGTATCTCGACTATAGGTTCCTTAACACACAATCCTACACAGCCTGTCTCGGATATAGTTACGTTGGTTTGTTGCCGCTTCTTGAGTTCATCTATCAGCGCCAGCATTGTCTCACGGGCTCCGGCGGCAATCCCGCAGGTGCCCATACCGATCACGACTTTGGCGCTTCCAGAGGAATCACGAAGGCCAATTTCTTCGAGGGTCTCTTTCTTGACTTTGGCAAGATCCTCAATGGACTTCAATGTGATACACCTCCTCAATCTGGGCGAAATCCGGCCTTGGCCAGACCGTCCCGGAGTCTCTCCTCAACAGCCCAAAGGAAGGCGAGTTGCCCCAATGGCTTTCCGCCTTCATCCGTCATCTCCGAAGCGCTGTCAAATCTGAATGTGCCTTTGGGACCTCGGTATTCGAGCACGACCGCTACGTTTGAATTACCTGCCAAGAACGCGATCATGGAAGCAACCGGATCTCCCAAAGGCTGCCTATCAACGTGGGACCGGCGAAACAGTACGTGAACATCGGTTCCGCTTCCTTGTTCTGCCTTAATATCTACTGTTCCGCCCGCCATTTGTGCCGCTTGAATAACCATTGGTAAACCTAAGCCCGTTTTCTTGCCGCCTGACGAGTAGAACGGATCTACCGCCAATCTGACTTCCTGTTCGTTCATTCCGCGTCCGTTGTCCGAAACCGTAAGGCGAAGGCAATCTTCTTCTTGGTTGTCCTCGATAAGGACCGACACACAAGTTGCCCCCGCACGGGAAGAGTTTTGCAGCAAATCGAGAAGGTGCAAAGATATGTCTACCATTCTCTCCCCACTCTCCCAACGCAGGTTCGAGACAAGGTTTATTCCCCCGTTAATCTACAGCTATCTCCTTAACCTTTTCCGAAGCATCTTGGGCCCTATAGGTCTTCACAAGGCCAGGTACCTTATCCCCTGACATCCGCCCATAGGTATCCTTGTTCACTGTAACGACCGGCGCCAGGCCACACGCTCCAAGGCACCGCACCACTTCCAGCGTGAACAGGCCATCTTCGGTTGAGTCCCCCGCTTTAATGCCAAGTTCCTTTTCGAGTCTGGCTAGAACGTCGGGAGCTCCTCTTACGTAACAGGCAGTCCCAAGGCATGCCGAGATGATGTACTTGCCTCTGGGCTTCTCGCGGAAAATCGAGTAAAACGTTATAACCCCGTATACTTCCGATAACGATACGCCCAGATTCTCGGCAACCTTCTTTTGAACGTCCTTGGGCACGTATCCAAGGCGTTCCTGAGCGTAGTGCAGCACCTGGATCAGGGCCCCGGGGTCTCCGCGGTTTTCTGAAATGACCCTCTCTACATCTCTGTAGGCTTCCTGACATTCGCAGTCATGCTGCTGTTCCTCTGACATGGTATCCCTCCTTCCCCCGTGGACTCAGGGCTGGCCACTCGCTTTTGGGTTAGCGGCCAACGCCCCATATATCCGGCCGGCGACGTGAAAAGCGTCATCGGCGGACCACAAAAGAGTCACTCCCTGGTCTGCGGCTCTTCGGCAGGTTTCGGGCGGTAACTCTCGCTGGCAAACTATAACGCAGGCTACGTCCAGAAGACTTGCCACAGCTATCACGTTCTCGTGAGTCTGGACCGTCACCCACACGAATCCCGGTTTGGCGTTGGCCATGACGTGAGAAAGCACATCGCCGACAAACGCGCCCCGTATTTCTTCTAGGCTTTCTTCTTTCGTCATCGTCTCAACGTTGACGCCAACCTGTTTGATCAGGTCTTTGACAAGCATGAC
>DAIRWA010000048.1:0-5824 GCA_036802545.1 Bacillota bacterium
CGGTCTGTCTTTGGAGGCAGTTCTGGCTTACACCTTGATAGGGCGGGTGACGTCGGGTTTTCTCACGGCTCCTACAGCTGCGCTGCGGATAGGGTCTAGGGTGAGGTTAGGGACGATAGTCCACGACCTCGTGAAACCGGTCGACTTCCATAGTCAGCTCTTTTGGCAAAGCCTAGGCAGCGCCGGGTTTAAGTTTGTCTCTACTGGGGTGCCGCTCGTGGCGGCCATGGCCGCTATGGGGATCTTGAGAATTCCATCCCCTGGAAGGCTTATGCTGTTTCTCGTTTCGATGATGATGGCGTATGTGACGTTGTTCGCTACCTCCTTCTTGTCTGGAGTGTTCACGTTTTACACCAAGACGGGAGTCGGGGTGGATTATGTATACACGGTAGTGTCGCTGCTTTCCGGGGAGTTCCTGCCGCTCGAGTTCTTTCCAGGTTGGCTAAGATCGGTGGCGGACCTGCTTCCATTCAAGTCCATGCACTACATCCCCATGGCGATATGGAGCGGGATTGCTGGGCCTGAGGAAGTACTGCCATCGCTGCTGTCACAATGCTTGTGGACGTTGGGGATGGTGGCTATATCGAAGTTGGCCTGGTCCGGGGCTCTAAAGAGCCTGACTGTGCAGGGGGTTTAGGCTATGGAGAGTGGAGAGCGCGAGTCACGCATACGCAGCGTGTGGCGGCATGTCCGGCTGTACTACTGGTATCTGCGGGTCAACTGGCTTTCCTTGTGGGCGTACCCGGTGGTCTTTGTGATGATGAACTTGGCGGGGATTATCTATGCGTTGGGCTCGGTGGCCGCCGTGTGGGTTCTGTTTTCGAAAATACACGCCATAGGCAATTGGGCGCTTCCGGAAGTCATGCTCATATACGGTTTGAGCATATTCTCGCGTTCTCTGTTTCACCTATTCTGGGTGGCACTGATGAACACGTCGGCCATGATCAAGGCCGGGGACATCGACCGTCTGTTGGCGCGTCCCCTGAATCCCCTGTACCAGCTTGTAGCGGGCTATTTGGACAACGACGACTGGGGTGAACTGTTGACGGCAGTAATCTTGGTGTGGACGTCTTTGGGGATGCTTGGACAGCGGACGGTCGCGAATATCCTTTGGTGCCTGGTAGCTTCCGTTTCCGGGTCCATCATCTTCGCGTCCATCCACCTAGTCTGTAACGCCACGGCGTTCTTCACCGTGGAGAGCGGAGGTATGTCTCAGTTGGCGTGGACTATGGATGAGTTCACCAGATACCCTGCCGATATCTACGGCAAGCGAGTTCAAGCAATCATCACCTGGGTTATCCCGGTGGCGTTTGCCAGTTTCCATCCGGCTCAAGTCATCTTGGGCGAAGGGCGGCTGAGGCGCCTGGGCCTCTTAAGCCCGGTAGCGGCTATGACGTGCTTCGCTTTGGCGTATTGGTTTTGGTGCAGGGCCATGGACAAATACCAGGGAGTGGGGAATTAGCTAGTCCGTGTGAATGGGCAGGCCGAAGCGGCCTTCAAAGAAGCGGATGATAACACCTGCCGGGGATACGGATGTGAATTCAGGAAGAAACCAGACTGCCAGGGCGAGTAGGATCAAAATTACGCACGCCGTGAAGGCCTTGCGATCTCGCTCTGGCAGCGTTTCTCTCCAGGCGATGGCTATGAGAATCAGCGCTGCCAGTATAGGGACGATCATCGACGTTAGTCTCCTTTACCATAACCTAGAAACGTACAGTTTGAAGCATTCCCCCAGAATGCTTTAGTTTTGCCTTGACGTTCACCTGTACTGCTGTGTCCAGAAAGAAGGTGTCCCACGAATCCGCAATTCCTTCCCACGACTTGTGATCGCTTAGCCTGAGTGCTGCTCCGAACCCAAATATGTCCGACCCGAGTTCCTTGGCTTTGGATACGGCGGTCGTAATCTCACCGGCAATCGCTTCTTCCAGGAGCAGTTCCAGAGCACGCCAAAGGTCAGCCTGGGCTGGGTCCAATTCTACTTGGGACTCGCCCATAGCTGCGGTCACTTCAATCTTTATGGACGCTTCTGCGCGTCCGTCGACGAACTCGACTTCCATTTTGCTCTCGGACCTCAGGATTTCCAGCGCGATTTTTGCTCCCTGCGCGCCCGGAGCATCTATGACCACGATCCCCGAGCGTGCTTTCCCGGTAGCCCACAATAGCCCTCGGCCTTCCACGTCATTCAGCCAACCGACAAGTCTGTCGCCTTTGAAGACCGCGGTAGAGTCGAGTTCCGCCGTGATTCTCGCGCCTTCTCGAAGGATGTTGCCAACTTCTGTAGGTTGACCGGACCGACGATCATAGAGGTTTACCGCAGCTGTCGTTGGCTCAACGCCTTTCATCTCGAGCGCCATCAGGACCTGGAGTAGGTTGGATGGGGCGGCCTTAGACAGGGCCTGACGGGTTAGCGCCACGAGCCCGAATGCGCCTTCCGCCGGTATCGCGTCGGCATCGAACTCGACCTGGATAAGCTGACCTGCGGGCGCACCGCGCGCAATAAGGAGAAAAGCATTTGTCCTTGTCTCTCCATCCCGCCAGAAGAAGTCAAGGTATGGCCCGATTCCTTCCCGCGCCACACTCTCGCCCATAAGAATAAAGCGGTTATGTTGCCAGAATGGTCGTCTTGTAGAGCGCTTAAGTACGTTGCGCATCGCATCGAAAACAGTCTGACCGGTAGACTCCGCGATCCAATAGGCTTTTTCTGTAGTGCGCCCTCCCTCGCCTCCAATAGCCATGGGCTTAGCCATTTCCAACGTAACGCGAAGCTCGCCATCGTCTCCCCGGTCTATTCCCACGGCCGATACGAAGGCCAGTTCACCCAACTCGCGACTGCTCCAACAGCCTGACAGGGTGAAGACCAGAGCTACTAACAATAGGCAGAATGCGCCTTTCTTCAAGACTCCGATCGCGATCGTGCCTTTTTCCATATGAGTCCCCCCAACAGCAGAACCACCAGCACCAGATGGAATCCTATGAGCATGGTCCCGATAGTCCGTACTTGGTAGAACTTGTGCACTTCGGGGCCGCTCCCGAAGAAGTTTGAAGCCAAGGCGGCGGAAAGGAATCCGAGGGGAATGATAAGGGGTCTTCCGTCGGAAAGGCCTAAGAGCCCGGCCAGCCCTTGACTGCAGCACCAGACCAAGAGGGAGCATTCAAGCGAATGGCTGAGCACCCATACGACCATCCCCAGAGATTCAGTACGCTCGAGAAAGTTGGCCACACTCACGATGCGGGCCAAACTGAAGGCGGGGAAAGCAAGCGAGGGCAGCAGGGGTCCGAACACCATGGTGAGCATGAGTATGAAGGCTACTATGAGCGCGCCCGAGACAAGGACGGCGCTGACAACGGGTTTTTGGGCTCCTTCTTTGCGTCCCAGGTACGGAAGCACCATGCCAATGATTGTGAACGAGGAGTAATACGTCATCGTGTTCAAGGCTGAGAGAATGGGTGTCTCCCAACCGTGTTGTAGAATGGGCTGAAGGTGTTCGGGGTTCGCGACGTCGAGAGGCAGCAGAAGCAACTGACAAAAGAAGAGAGCAACTGCTATCAGCACGATTTCGGAGGTCCTGGCTACGGGTTCAATGCCGGCGCGGGCCGCGTATACCCCCGCCGCGACCACCGCGCCGATAAACGCGACTTCCGGGGTCTCCGTCATGATTGCCGACACGTGTACTTCGGCAACTGACCTGAGGAGTCCGATGAGGTGGAAAAACCAAGTGGTCAAGAGCCCCAGGCCCACGATTCTGCCGAACACCGGGCCAAACAGATCCAACAGAATTCCAAAGATGGTCTTGCCAGGGAATGCTTTTCCCAAACGTACTACGAACAGGGCGAATACCAGTGAGGGCGGAAGGGCCGCCACGGCCCCAATCCACAAGTCTTGCACGTTGGGCGAGGCCCAAACCAGAGGAAAAATGATGGTGACCGGTACCAGACGGGCGATCGTGAGAAGCGCGAACAGCTGCAGCGACGATATGCGTGCGTCTTCTGTGCCTTGCGTCTCCCCGGTCTTTCTCAAGTTACGAGTTCCCACCTTTCGGTGGTCCGGGTCTGGGGCCTGTTGATCTTTTGCCGCCCTTGGGCCAGACGAGCCACGGCTGGGGTTTTCTGGCCCATTGTGGCGCCCTTACCAGGGAGTCTGAGAAGTCTCGGGTGACAGTAGGAGAATAGGGCTCAAGATACGGCACACCAAAGGACCTTAGACTGTTCAAGTGAATGAGCATAACGAAGAACACAATGGACATCCCAAATATGCCCATTGCCGCCGCGGCGATGGTGAAGGCGAACCGAAGTATGCGGATGGAGTTTTGAAACGAGGTTGCCGGAGAGGCAAAAGAAGACACGCCGGTGGCTGCAACCACGACTACCATAGCCGGCGAGACCAGTCTGGCCCTGATGGCTGCGTCCCCTAAGATGAGGGCTCCGATTATGCTGACAGCAGGACCCTGGATTCTGGGAAGCCTCACGCCGGCTTCCCGCAAGATTTCGAACAGGACTTCGATCAGCAAAGCTTCAACCAACGCGGGGAACGGGATTCCCTCGCGTTGAGCGGCAATGGCCAGGATCAGACGAGTCGGCAGGGATTCTTGGTGAAATGTCGTGACGGCGACATATAGTCCGGGCAGGAGCAGTGAGAGCAGCAAAGCCATCATCCGCACTATTCTTAGTGAGGTCCCGACCCAGAAACGCTCATAGTAGTCCTCAGGTGACGAAAGGAACATGGAGATGGTCGCCGGCGCTACGAGAATGTCGGGGTTCCCGTCAACGAGGAAGACTAGCCGCCCCTCCAAGAGCGCCGCTATCGCGCGGTCTGTTCTCTGAGTGCGAAGTAGAGTAGGAAACAACGACAAAGCGCCGTCCTCGATGTGCTCCTCCAGGCTGCTGCTAATACCTTCAACATCAATCCTTGACAGCCTCCTGCGGCCTTCTTGGGCCAGACGGTCGCTAGCGACTCCAGAGACGTACGCCAAAGCGATCCGGGTCGCCGTGACTCTGCCTGACCGGAAATACTCCACACGCAGGTGATTACTCAGTATGTACCTCCTCAGTAGGCTGACGTTATCATCGAGGGACTCCACAAAACCTTCTTCTGGCCCGGAAATAGTGGATTCCGACGTCGGGTCTTGGATTGACCGGCCTTTCCAGCCCTGGACCTGGCATACAAGTGCTTCCTTACAGCCGTCTACCAGCACGGCACAGTTGCCGGCGGATATGCCTTTTGCGATGTCATCTAGGTCTTTAGTGGTTGTGGCTTGAGCGACAGTGAGTACGCGCTCCCGTAGAATATCAATCACGGCCGATGAGGTTAGCACGCGGTCCAGGTGGTCGCCAACTCGCATGAGTCCCGAAACCACCGAGTCTTCGAGGTACTGACGGTCCACCATTTCGTTGAGATAGGCTACTACCGTGGCTCTCCGCTTGAGGCCGGCATTAAGGTTTAGCTGCCTAAGCACCAGGTCAGCGGTTCCTCCGAATGCTTCTTGAATGTGGGTGATATTTTCATCCAAGCGAGTGGATATAGGAACTGCGCCCGAATTGGCAGCTCTCCGCGTGGTTGTATCATGTCCCGTGTTATGCCGGGCGTGATTCGTCGTCTAGCCCACCTCATGTGTCTTGCGAGTATCTGGTGTCTATGGTAGTATTCCCCCAGCTGAATCGGGGGATTCGGAGGGCAGGAGCGCCGGGGGAGATGTGCGTAATGTCTCTGCCATTAATGCGAGAAGCTCCATCTCGAGAAGCCCGATCTTGTTGTCGCGAGGCCCCGAAAGTGCTAGAATAAGCTTTACAGTGCCGGGATGATGGAATTGGCAGTCATGCGCGACTC
>DAIRWA010000048.1:5834-10720 GCA_036802545.1 Bacillota bacterium
AGGGCGGTATGGTTAGTACCGCCCCAGCTAGAAAAGCCGCAGATGCGCGACTCAAAATCGCGTGCGGTGACCCCGCGTGCGGGTTCGACTCCCGCTCCCGGCACCATTTCATTTCTTCCCAACGTACAACATGTGTTCCCCGCACCCCCAAGTAGTCGGGTCGGTGCCCAAGCGGTAGCAGACGTCGACCCAAGCCTCGAAGAGCTCCGGCGGTAGACTATTCACCGCGCGTTCCACGGACGCGATGAACCCCTCCGCCACCGCTAATCTGAGTGTCGTTAAGCCGTGCTTGGACATCAGAGGTTCGATCTCCATCGGGTGGGCGAAGTGGGCATCCGCAAAGCCAGGGTTCTGTTCAGTAGGGATATGGACGCCTGTCTGCGTTAGCCGAACGTAAGCATCTTTGTACTTGCCGATAAGGGCGGGATCGCTTTTTAGCAGGTCAAAATACACCGCGTATCTGGTGATGAACGAGGCAAACAGCACTCCCCTGGGCGCCAAGACCCGAAGAGCCTCCTGAAGGCATCGGTCACGGTCCAAGGGATCCGTGAGATGGTACATCGGCCCCATCAGCAGGACCGCGTCAAATGAGCCAGCTTCGAACATGGATAGGTCGAGCGCGTTTCCATGGACAAAACCTGTCACCTGAACGCCCAGTTCGCCGGCCTTCTGCTGGGCCAACTTCACATTGCCCAAGGAGAGGTCCAGGAGTGTGACCTGATGACCATCCTTGACAAGTTCGATGGTGTATCTTCCCGGGCCTCCTCCTACGTCCAGGATCCTCGAATCTGGCGCAACGAACTCACGCAGCGCACGTAACGTGGTGCGGAACTCCATGGGATGGCGGTCCATGCGGTCCCACTCGTCTTGAGGATTGCGGTCGTAGAAGCTCTCCACCCGAGTTTTCACGGGCTCACCCCCTGGGATTTCGGCAGATATTCGACGGACTAGGTGGAATCTCCTTGCTGCCTTGTCATCCCACCAGGGCTCACAGGGCTTTTACACATTGGCTTGGTCAGTATGACGGGGAGTGAAATATGGAATCCATCGGAAGGGATGTCCAGTAGTGGGGTCCGTCAGGAGGGATGTCTAGGAGTCTGGGCAGGATTAGGTGTAAACTGCTTGTGAGGAACCGATTGGAGGAGGTGGCAAGATGAAGGTAGAGATATTCGGCACAGGCTGCGCTAAATGCCTGAAGACCACGGAGAGGTTAGCCGAGACAATTGAGAACCTAGGAGTGGACGCCGAAATCGTGAAAGTCACTGACCTTGAAGATATCATCGCGCGTGGCGTTATGATGACACCCGCAGTCGCGATAGATGGGGTGATGAAGATAGAGGGAAGGATTCCCACAGAAGCCGCAATCCGTACATGGTTCGGTAAATAGCCCGGAGGAGGTAATCTCTTGAGAACCCCGATGTCCTATGGAAGGGTCCCGCGGGGCTTCCTGGATGAGAACGAGACGCGCCTGAGCGTGGCAGTGGCTAATCACGTACTCTCCCGCGCTCGTGGATTTTGCGAGGGTTGCGGCGCGCCGGCCCCATTCCGATGGGCTGATGGTTCGCCGTACCTGGAGGCTCACTGCGTTTTGGGGGTAACGAAGCCAGCTCTAGGCGAAGTGGGGCGCTTTGGCGAAATCGACCCCAACGACCTGAGTGAGTGCGGCACCGTAGCGGCACTGTGTCCGACCTGTCATAGGAAGGCTCATCACTCGCTGGACGCCACGCAGTTTGATGTCCGCCTGCGAGAGGTAGTGAACGCTGTTGATGATGCCCTCGACAAGGGGGGCCTCAAGGTAGTGACGGCTGCTGTCATCTTGGATGAAGATGGACGAGTCCTCGTGACTGAGCGGGCACACGGAGAGCATAAGGGCATGTGGGAGTTCCCCGGGGGAAAGGTTCAAGACGGCCGGGAGACCCTCGAGAAGTGCATTACCCGCGAGATCAAAGAGGAGCTTTCCCTGGACGTGACGAAAACCAGGCCCTTCATGATGGTCGACCACGATTACGGCTCGTTTTTCCTTAGGATGCACGTTTTTGTCTGCGAGGTTCGCGGGCGGATGGATCTCAGAGACCACTCGGATGCCAAGTGGCTGAGGCCTCACGAGCTTGCGTCCATCAGATTGGCGCCGGCCGACCTAAAGGTTGCCGACAGGCTGGCGGCGGTTGCGAATGCGAGGGCCTTGCTCTAGTTCCGTTTAAGATTGTATACGGCCGTGACCAGCGGATAGGGACTGGGTGGACGTATCCGGTTGCGTTGGACGGATAAGCCGTCGATGTTCAGTTGTGGTGACCGGATAGCTCGCCCGCATGCGGTTGCTGCGGAGGGATAGGATGCTGGTATGCGCCCGTGGCCGGCGATTTGCGGAATTGAGCCCACTGTAGTGTAGCCATGTCCCCCAATTGGAAATGCTGTAGCAGTAAGCAGATTGTTGCCGGGCCCGATCCGCCACTTCGGCTGGATCGCCGAGCTCGGTGACGCGATACCGCGTCAGTCATTTCGCCGGGAGGCTATGCAATGGTAGAGAAGGAAGAGGCCAAGATCGCGAATCTGCATGATGACGCGGATGTTGTCGACAATCTGAAGAAAGAGCTTATGAACAAACACGTGCGCGATGACCAGAGTCCGGACGGCGAGATGCCGGGTCATTGGGATGCGAAGGATACGGATCCCCAAGGCACGCAGGATGAGCACCGTGTGCCAGATGCGCCAGGTAAGAGAGATACTGAGGGTATGCAGGATGCAGATGGCCTGCTCAAGAGCATCCAGTCTGATTTCTACGAAGCCAAAGCCTGCGTTGACGCGAAAGCGCCCAACGCCGCCGCCATGATGTGCCGGCGATTGGTCAGCAGACTGGCCATTTCGAATGGAGCCAAGGACGACACTACCACCGGCCCCCAGCTTGACTACCTCAAGGATAACCACCTGATAGCCGACGACCTCTACGAAGCTGCCCGTATGGTGAAAGCGCTGGGCGACGAAGGGGCGCACCCTCCCGATGAAGTGACAATGGAGGAAGCCAGGGCGGCCTTCAAGGTGACCCAAGCCATACTTGAGGCAATGAATATCGGCGGAAAGAAGGATCGCCAACCGCATTAGCGCGCCGATTCGGTGCGCAGTCTGACAAGCCTGCACGCGACCGTAGGCGTCGGCAGGGATACAACCACACTAGCCACCGGCTATACGAGGCCTCGCAACCCTCCCCCGTTAGAGTCTTCCGGGCCACCTCCGACGTTGTGCCCATACCAGCGCAGGTAGAGCACTGAGCAAAGTGTTGTTCGAGGGCCCTTATTGTGGCTCGTAAGGGGATGGCAGACTTCAGATCAGGCAGATGCTCCTTAGGGGCCAGAACCTGGTGGGATACAAGCACTAGCTCCGCCGACGCCTGCCTGAGCCGGAGTCTGTCATTTCACATAAACATGTGACCCGTAAACCACGCCCCACATACACTGGAATGCTGAATATGTCTTAGTTCCAGCATGCGCCCGTCTTGATCCGGCTGTCTTCACGTCCCTTCGGAAGGAGGCCTAGGATGGCGGACCTTAGCGTTTGCATGATATCCAGGGACGAAGAAGACTGCATTGGCCCGGCCCTTCTGAGTGTGAGGGATGTCGCTTCCGAAATCGTGGTGGTTGACACAGGGTCTCGCGATAGAACCTGCGACACAGCGTCCGGCCTAGGCGCCAAGGTCATAAGGGCAAGGTGGACAGGGGATTTTTCCGCGGCGCGCAACCTAGCCTTGGATCACGCGACTTGCGGATGGATTTTGGTTCTTGATGCCGATGAACGGCTCCGGACAGAGTCCAGAAGACACGTCCACAGAGCGACACAGAGTGACGCCCAAGCGTGTTTCGTGAAGATCGTGAATCACATAGGTGATGGCAGCGAGAAGGAAATCTCAGCTGCTCTACGTATGTTTCGGAACCGACCGGATTACCGATTCGCCGGGTTAATCCACGAACAAATAGGGCCTGCCATTCAGAGAGCAGTGCCCGACTCAGTTATTTCTACCGAAATTACGTTGGATCACATGGGATACATGGATTCCTTCGTCGAGCGTAAGGCCAAGAAGACGCGGAACTTCGAGATGGCTAAGGAAGCAGTACGCCGACAGCCTGATGATGCATTCTGCCGCTTCAACCTTGGCGTTGAATTGTCTAGATTGGGTCGGCCGGAGGAAGCTGCGTTCGAATTCGATCGATCTAGTCGGGGGCTGGTGGGCAATCCCGCCTGGGGCTCCAAAATGTACAAGACCTGGGCCACTGCCTGGCTCCGCCTGCAGGATTTTGAGAAAGCTCTAGCCGTAGCCCTTCGTGGGCTAGACCTGTACCCGGGCTTTACGGACCTCTACTACACCGCGGGCCTCGCGCATTTGGAACTAGAGCAATACCGGCAGGCGGAATCCCTGTTCCTCTGCTGCCTCGAAATGGGCAACGCGCCCGTTCCTCCTTTCGCCGCCGCGGATACGGGCATTGGCACCTATAAGAGTCGGCTGGCCCTGGGGCGCGTATATCTTAGCTTAGGAAGGCACGCGGACGCTGTCAGGATGCTGGAAGGGGCACGATCGGCGCTGAAGGATGCCGGGTCCGCCGAGGTGTTTCTCGTGCCGGAGGGGTGCGGCAAGGAGCGTTCGTCGGGCGGCGGGTAAGGGCCGGACTCCAGCGCTTGCGGGGAAAAGCCCGGGGAACCGATTGTTGGATACCCAGTCACCGGCTACACGCTTCAAATCTCGGCGTTAGCCGAGTCCGATGCCTATTTTCTCTTTATCATCACGGTCCAACGGCTGCTTTCTTACATCTCCCCGCGATCAGTTGCCACTTCTGTAACGCTGACGCAACTCAGCGGGGACTTTCTCCCCACTCCTTTTGGATAGCGGGGATAATCTC
>DAIRWA010000049.1:0-10686 GCA_036802545.1 Bacillota bacterium
AGGTAACATGTGCACCGGGGGGAGCCGTTACACATCAAATTGACACTTATACAATCGAAGACGGTTGCGAAATTGTGACCCTCTGATATTCTAGAACTAGATCCTCGACGTCGGAATCCTCCCTCGGGCTGCGCCAAGCAATGACCTTGAGGGTCCTTGGGAACGGCGCGGACCTCGAAAGAGTCTGACAAAACCAAACTAAAACATGAAGCGCATCCGAGGTGGCAGCCGTCTGTCAGTCGCATGGGTTTAGCATGGCCCATTATTGTAGGCGCATCTGACCTGCAGGTGCTTTATAGGAAACGCTATCAGAGAGGAGGCAGAACGAGAATGGGCTTCGACAGGCCGGAAGTGAAGAACCTCATAGAAAAACGTGACTGGCAGGCTCTACGCGTCATAGTCAGTCAATACCGAGTCCCTGACATAGCCGATGTCATTCTAGAGCTTGAGAAGCCCGACCGGGTTATCTTGTTTCGTTCCATTCCCAGGCACCTGGCCGCCGACGTTTTCTCGGAACTGGAGTCCAAAGACCAGGATGAACTCCTGAGAGACCTCACCGATGAAGAAACTCGCGCGCTGATAGCCAACTTGAGACCTGACGATCGCACCGCCTTACTCGAGGAACTGCCGGGGCAAGTCACACAGCGGCTATTGAACCTATTGAGCCCCGAAGACTTGAGAGAATCCCGGAGCCTTTTGGGATACCCGGAAGAAAGCGTAGGACGAGTCATGACTCCGCACTACGTTGCCATACGACCGGACTGGACAGTGGCCGCTGCCATGGACCATGTCCGAAGAAAGGGCCGGGACAGCGAGACCATTAACACCATCTATGTGACCGACAGGTCATGGACGCTTGCGGGCTCGATGCCGCTTAAGCAATTGGTCCTGTCAAGCCCTAATGAAGTCATCGCCGACTTGATGGATTCGCCCGCGGTATCGCTGTCGGCGTTTGCCGACCGTGAAGAGGCCACAAGAACTATGGAAAAGTACGGGCTGTTCGTCCTGCCGGTGGTCGACTCAGACGGAGTGCTGGTGGGCATGGTTACCGGCGACGACGTCCTTGACATCGTCCAAGAGGAAGCCACGGAAGACTTCCACAAAGGCGCGGCCATTTCCCCCCTAAGGGAGAGCTACCGGGACGTGACAATCGGACGCCTGTACCGCAGTAGAATTGTATGGCTCATGATACTGATCTTTGTGGACTTGCTCGCCGCCGCGGTGATGGCCAAGTATGAGAACACGATTTCTAAGGTCGTCTCCTTAGTCTTCTTCCTCCCTCTCTTGATAGGTTGCGGCGGTAACGCCGGTTCCCAATCATCGACCTTGATCGTTCGGAGCCTTGCGATAGGTGACGTGAAGATGGGCGATTGGGCAAAAGCCCTGGCTCGCGAGGTAGGAATAGCCTCGGCCCTGGGACTCACCCTAGGTCTGGCCGTGTTTGGGCCGGCGATCTTCAAGGGTGGCAGTCAGGTAGGAGTCGTCGTGTCGTTAAGCGCCGCCGTCATAGTGACGCTGAGTTCGCTCATAGGCATGAGCCTCCCGTTTGTCCTGATGAAATTGAAGTTTGACCCGGCCGCCTCCAGTTCTCCGCTCATCACCTCTGTAGCGGACATACTGGGAGTGCTCATATACTTTGCGTTTGCGACCTGGTATCTGAAGATATGAGTTTGGGCGCAGAACGGGAGGGATTAAAATGAAGGACTTTACCCCTGAAGTGCAGGAGCTTATCAAGACACGCAATTGGTCCGCGTTGAGAAGCATGACCTCGCGCTGGCCTGTTGCCGAGGTAGCCGATCTGGTCCTGGAATTGCCGAAAACTGAAAGAGTCCTTCTGTTCCGGGCCCTGTCTCGAACCCTCGCCGCTGAGGTATTCGCTTATTTTGAAGCCATTGACCAAGACGCCTTGCTCGGAGAGCTTACCGGCGAGGAGACCCGCCATCTGATGGCCAATTTGCGTCCGGATGACAGGACAGCGCTCCTAGAGGAACTCCCGGCAGAGGTCACTCAGAGGCTCTTGGCGTTCCTTAGTCCCAATGACCTCCTAGAGGCCAGGGAACTCCTGGGTTATCCCGAGGAGAGCGTTGGAAGGCTCATGACCCCCGACTACGTGAGCATCCGTCCCGAGTGGGATGCCGCCAAGGCAATGGAACATATCCGCAAAGCCGGACGGGAGCGGGAAACCGTGGATGTGCTGTATGTTACCGACCCTGCCTCCAGGCTCTTGGGCGTCGTCTCCTTGCGCCAATTAGTCTTGGGAAACCCGCAGGACTCGGTCAGAGGGATCATGAGATCGCCCGCCGTAAGCGCGTCCGCCTTCATGGATCGCGAGGAAGCGTCCAAGATAATGGAGCGGTATGACATATCGGTCCTGCCTGTGATCGATTCAGGCGGCTTGCTTGTGGGTATTGTGACCGGGGACGACGTACTTGAAGTGGTTCAGGAAGAAGCCACCGAGGACTTTCACAAGAGCGCCGCCGTAGCCCCTTTCGGAGTGGGGCTGTTGGATGCCAAATTCAGCCTCCTATACAAGAGCCGCGTCGGTTGGCTCTTGGGCCTAGTCCTGGTATACCTTCTTTCAGGTGCGATAGTGGCGTCCTTTGAGGCCGCCATATCTGAGATAGTGGCCCTGGTGTTCTTCCTCCCTCTCATAACTGACTGCGCGGGAAACGCGGGCGCACAGTCGGCGACTCTTATGGTACGTGCCCTGGCCATGGGCGACGTCGAACCCAAAGACTGGACTAAGGTGTTGCTTCGAGAGATAGGAGTCGCGCTGGCTCTATCTCTGACCATGTCCGCTGCTGTATGGGCGGTCGGAACACTGAAGCTCGGCATGGGAATCGCGGTTGTCGCTTCTTTGAGTATGCTGATTGTGGTAACCACTAGTTGCATCCTTGGCGTAGCCATCCCATCCATAATGGACCGGGTAGGCCTGGACTCGGCAGCAGCGAGTTCCCCTTTGGTCACGTCCATAGCGGACATACTGGGAGTGCTCATATACTTCTCTGTAGCCGCGCGATACCTACATTTATAGTTGCATCCTTGGCGTTTCTCTGTAGCCCCGCGGTATCTGCATGTATAATCGTCTGGGACGATGCGCGCGTAGGGACGACGAACCGTGTCCTTCTTGCGATACTCCAACCGACCACAAATACTCGAGGAGATGAATTTCTTGCACGATACACCGACAACCCAAACAACCGATAGGCCCACTGCACTTGAGAAACTGGCTCAACCGGAAGGCAGCAACATAAAGAGGGTTATAGCCGTCATGAGCGGCAAAGGAGGAGTCGGCAAATCGTCAGTCTCGGCCCTGCTAGCATCAGCTTTGGCGCGCCGCGGTCACAAGACTGCCCTGTTGGACGCGGACATAACCGGCCCGAGCATCCCTAAGTTGTTTGGGCTGAAAACGCTTCCTTCCCCGGTCGATTCAAAACTACTGCCCGCCAAAAGCAGTCTGGGCATCAGCGTGATGTCATTGAATTTCCTCCTAGAAAATGAGGACGATCCTGTTATCTGGCGCGGTCCTCTTATCGCGGGGGCCGTCAAGCAGTTCTGGACCGACGTAATCTGGGGTGAAGTGGACTACATGGTGGTAGATCTCCCTCCGGGAACCGGCGACGTCCCTCTAACGGCCTTACAGTCACTTCCGCTAGATGGCGTTGTGATCGTTTCCACTCCGCAAGATCTTGCCGCGATGGTGGTGCGCAAAGCGGTCAATATGGTCAGAATGCTCAAGGTTCCGGTTCTTGGCCTTATCGAAAACATGGCCTGGGTGTCGTGTCCCAACTGTGACGAAAAGATTGAACCATTTGGATCCAGCAGGCTACGCGCGATGGCCGCCGACATGGAAACCAACGGGCTCGCCTCGCTACCCCTTGACCCCCAGATTAGCCAGCTGGGAGACAAGGGGAAGATCGAAGAATACCAGGGCGATCTTTCTGACCTAGTGAGTATCATTGAGACCGTCCTGCCCGTGTAAGATTCCGTAAAATGACGTTCACAGGTGGCTAGACATAGAAAAGCCTTACCGGGCCGGAATGACCTGGTAAGGCCACCTCTAATAACAGTCCTAAGTCGCAATAATCCTCAGGTGAAGTAATCCTGCTGTTCGTGCCGCGCAATCGGTTCCGCCGCGCTCCCCTGCACCCTGCCGCTGCAACCCTCTGCCGCTGCAGTCCTGCTGTTACTGCAACCGCGTCCCGCACTCACCGCAGAATCTGGACTCAGCCGAATTGGCGGCGCCGCAGGTGGGGCACTTCTCCATATCCATGCGGCAACCGCAGTTCACGCAAAACTTCCCGGTTCCGGCCGGCTTGCCACACTGAGGACACAGTGTCGCCCTCTCCGAAACCTCACCGGTAAAGACCTGAGTACTCTCAACCTTTGTCCTGATGTCTTGGACCATCTTATCGGCACGCGCGGCACTGATCTCGAGAGACTCCCGAGGAGCACACCCCGTGCACAGACCTACTTGTTCATTCCAGTCGTTGTCGCATACCCACTGAGTGCAGCGAGGACAGCGGTGGAAATGTCCTCTTGCCTCGTTCTGAGCCAACTCGAATGCCTGCTCGTGTTCTCTGTGCCACTCAGGGCTCATTCCCTGGAATCTTTCGCCGATCAGATCCGCGCCTCGCTCAAGCGAGTAGCCAAAACGATATCCGCCGAAGAGAGAAGTAGCTACGTTCGTAGCTCTTCCGATGTTACGAAGAAGGTTGCCCTTCTTATACGTCTTAGACTCAACAAAGCGGGTCTTATAGCCCTCATTGCAGATCTGGCAGTAAAACGTAAACTGAAATCCCGCGTCGGTGCTGTTATCGGCGAAATTGTTGGTAAACGAACTCAAAGACATCCCGAACCCTCCTGTTTGACCCAGTCTTGGACCTTACTTACTCATTCCTGTACATGGGATGGCACTCCCTAACCGCGCGCGGGTCTCCTACCTAACAGGCTTCCTGCAATTCACACAGACGTTTCCGCCAGGCGGCTGCAACGCTCCGCATCTAACGCACTTGACTAGCAACTGCTTCCCGCAAGCCTCGCAGTAATCGCCGAAAAACGTCTGTTTCCCGCAAGTGGGACACACCGTCTGAAGCGGTTGTCCGCAGTGACTGCAAGCGACCCAGCCCGGTCTGACCGGGCTACGGCATGTCGGACATCTTAAAGGTCCTGTTGGATTGACCTTTCCACACATCGGACAGACGTTGGAATCCGGCGGAACCAGGACATTACAGTAACGACATGGACGCATATATCCGGGCACTGACATACCTCCAGTTCAAAAGCTTATTCGTTGGGCGCTCTCTCTCATTCGGAATCATCCTCGGCTCTCTCTAGTGCATCCGCGTCATCTTCCCCACTTGCACTAGCTGCCCGTTTCCATTTGACGCTGTCGTCCGAGGTCTCCACATTGAAGGATAACAAGGCTTTCACATCTCGCTTCCACTGGTCTTCCGAAACATGCATCACCCTGCCAATAAAGGATTCGCGGAGAACTCTCAAAGATGGAAGCAACCTGACGGCGTGAAAGTATCTGACGTAGCGAGGCTCTAGAAGTCTTTCGTCGGGCAAGTAAATTGGCTCGCGCCTAAAGTTTACGTCGATCATGCTGTGATTCACCTGGGCAATTGCCTGGTCCATCGCCTCCAAACACTGCTCTTCGGTAGCCGTACGGTATGAAGCCCTACTCATGAAACGGAAGAAGTAAGTTGCTTTGGCGCCACCCTCTGCCGTCGCCGATTCCATAGCGATGGCGTTGCCCGGCTTGCCCCGGCCTTCTCCGATGGGCGCGAGAAACCATATGTAATCGCCTTCAAACTGAGAAGCCAGCCCACGTTTGAAACCAAACGACACCCGGTCGCGTCTGGCTAGAGCGGAGAGGTAGAGGTATGAATCTAGGAGTCCAAGGCTTTCCATGCGTTTTTCAAACTGAGGCCACAGAGCAGTGGATACGGCATCGATATCCCGCCTTCTGGCAGCTCGCCCCTCTTTCATCAGTCTAGCGACAGCCCATACGTCTTTTGACTGGGCAAGAGGGAACAACTCCTTACACAAGGCCTGAGACCGGGCGGCAAGCTCTTTAAGCGCGCGGGAAAGGTTCCGTGTTAACGGCTCAAAGTCCCTGCCCAACTGCATGAAAGCGTAGGACCGTCCCCCTTCGGTGAGAACAGACAGAGTGAAGTTCTCGGCCTGTATGGAAGATATTTCAGAGTACGGAATTCGGATGGGATCAGAGGACTTCGGGATAATTACAAGTCCCGGTTGGTACATTCTAATCTCGCACTCTTCGCGTTCCGCGGCCGACCGTATACCAAACGATCCCCGGAATCCGGGGAGCTGACGGGATGTCTCGTCTTTCAGGAGCGACTCTGACATAAGCATGTCCTTTAGCATCAGTTCGCTCCGAAGCTTCCGAAGCTCTCGAACCAAGTCTTCGTAACGGTAACCCATCTGCGACAATTCCAGGGACTCTCCCGAAGTCAACCGGACCTTGATGATGTAATTAGCATCAAGTACGTGAGCCATATCCCTGTAGAGAAACATGACCGGCTCCGCAAATTCGGGCCAAATCTGAAGCTCGTCAGCAAACAGCCGAGCTTCGCCGGTTCCTTCCGCTAGGACAGCGCCGGCATGATGATCCTCCGAATCAGTTAAGCGAAAGCGAACAGAACAAGTTACCAGAGCCGCGTCTTCTGGGGCGTCCAATTCACTTACGGCCTCCCTCCGGTGGTCATCTCTCGGTAAACTACGCCGTGTTATATATGACACGCCGGGGCCGAAATCCTTCACTCCATTGAACATAAAAAGCGAGGACTTGCGCTCATGCCCTGCTAAGCCACTCCAGAGTTGCCCTGAGCTATGTGCCCTCAACAGCGATTAGCAGGTTACTGCTGCTCCGCGACAAGCCCGTCTAAGTACGCCCTTATCCCCTTGTTAGAGCACATACCTTTGACGCGCTCCCAAATCTCCTTGGCTTTCCCTGTGTCCATACCCCTAATAATTGCCTTTGCCTGAGGAATAGCTCCGGTCGCCATGCTCAGTTCATCGATGCCCATGCCGATTAGCACTGGAATAGCGGCCGGCGAACCCGCCATCTCTCCGCACATTCCTACCCAAATCCCCTGTTTGTGGCCCTCTTCAATTGTCCTGGCAATTAGCCTCAAAACCGAAGGATAGAAGTAGTCACTCAAGTAAGAGATCGCCGCGTTTCCCCGGTCGCATGCCATAGTGTATTGCACCAAGTCATTGGTGCCGATGCTGAAGAAGTCGCACTCGGATGCAAGCTCGTCGGCGCAAATGGCCGCGGACGGCACTTCCACCATGATGCCCACCTGTAGATCCTCGCTCACCGGAATCCCTTCGGCGGCAAGTTCCGCTTTGACACTCAGAAGTTCAGCCTTAGCCTCTCTTAGTTCCTGCAATGAAGCGATCATCGGGAACATGATCCGGAGCTTTCCGTAAACTGAAGCCCTCAACAAAGCTCGAAGCTGCGGCCTAAAGACCCTTTCCTTCTCTTGCAGGCACAACCTGATCGCCCGAAGGCCGAGAAACGGATTATCCTCTTTTGGCATGTTAAGGTACGGCAATTCCTTGTCGCTTCCCGCATCCAAAGTGCGGATGACCACCGGGCGAGGGCTCAACTCGGACAGCACTTTCTTGTAGACCCTAAACTGCTCCTCTTCGGTCAACATCTCGGTAACCTGGATGAACATGAACTCGGTCCTAAACAGCCCGATGCCTTCCGCTCCCGCGTCGTTAACCATGTCGATTTCATTTGCGCCGCCGATATTCGCGGCCAGTTCAACCTTGCGTCCATCCTTGGTGACAGAGGGGAGATCTTTGAGGAGGCTCAGCTGCCCCTTCTTCCGAGATTGAGCATCCAGGCGCTCCTTAAAGGCCGAGCATTCATCCTTTGAAGGATTCACCGTCACTTCACCGCTATCGCCGTCAACCAGCACGGTATCCCCCGATTGGATGGAAGCGGTCACATTCTGCAGCCCAACTACAGCCGGAATCCCAAGTGACCTGGCCAAAATGGCGGTGTGGGATGTCTTGCCGCCCTTATCCAAGAGCATGGCGGATACTTTATGGACGTCCAAACACGCCGTATCAGACGGAGCCAGATCGTGGGCCACCAGGATTGAGCCTTCCTCTAGTGTCTCCGGCATGCCTGAGTCTCCCACGCCCATAAGGGACTTCACAATGCGAGTCCCTACGTCTCTCATGTCGGCGGCCCTAGCAGCGAAGTACTCGTCATGGAGGCTCTCAAGTTCCTTGGCCTGCGCTTCGGCCGCCGCGAGAACCGCCTTCTCGGCGGACACCAGCTCTGTCCCAATTATCCCTTTGATGGTCCGAGCCAACTGCGGGTCACGCACCATCATGGCCTGGGCTCCAAAGATCTCGGATTCCTCCTGCCCAATTCTGGCGACCACGTCCTCCTGTATTCTCGTAAGGTCACCGGACGCCGCTTCAACCGCGCCCTCGAACCGGTCAATCTCGCGGTCAATCTCCGCTTTTTCTATCTTTCGGCCCGCGTGGCTCACGTCAACTCTCTTAACGATAACAGCGGTCCCCTCGCTTAGGCCCGCTGCCGCCGCAACGCCAACTAATCTAATCGTCATCCCAGATCGCCTGATCCATCGGAAATCCCGCTTTCCGACAGGACCGGACTTCCCCTCCCTCCTTGGCCGCAATAGTCAAGATACCTGTCTGCCCGCTGAGGACCCGCCGTCAACGACGAGCACCTCGCCGTTAATAAACGAGGCATCATCCGATGCCAGAAACGTTGTCCTTCCCCATCGCACGTTCTTACGCTTTTTGTTTCCTTCTACAACGTGCCCTCACAGCCTCTCCAGATGAGGGACCATTTGCGTCCTAGACCTAGTGCACAATCCTGTCCGGAGCTCCGGTTTGGTAAAAAACGGGCCGTCGAGGACTGTGCCACTGCGGCCCCTGGATATGGCTCCCGATAACCGAGCCCGGATCACCAGGGTATATCTACCACATCTTGAGAGCTACTCGATAGTTGCCCGGTGTGGCAGCAAGCTCGAATGCATGCTGAGCCTCATCGATGGAGACCCTGTGGGATATTAGCCTGTCAACTTTGACTACCCCGGTATTGAGGAACTTGGCCGAGAGGTGGAAGTCCTCAAGGGACGCGTTCATAGCTCCTATCAGTTCGAACTCACTGTAGTGAATTGTGTTGGGATCCACTTTCAGCTCAGGAGCCGGATAGCCTGCCGAGAAGAATAAAACCCGGCCAGTCATGCCGATGAGTTGCATAGCCTGCTCGTTGGCTTGCGTGTTTCCCACAGCGAGAATGACGGCATCCATACCCTTCTCTCCGGCCCATTTCTTGGTAAGACTGACGATGTCTTGTCTCACCGGGTTTACGGCATCGAATCCTAGCTCACAAGCTAGCTTCACGCGCTCATCCCGGATCTCGCTGACCAGGACCCTGGCGCCAAAAATTCTGGCAACCTGAGCGTTAACTAAGCCAAGGTTCCCGGCTCCGATTACCAGAAGATCATCGCCCGGTTCTACCCTAAGACGTTTGTTCCCGTGAATCGCTGTGGCCAACGGTTCCAGGTATGCTGCCTCTTCAAAAGGAAGATCCGGATTCATCTTGTAGAGTCTGCTGGCCTTAACCGTGAGGTATTGGCTCATGCCAAAAGAGCCTAACTGTCCGTTTAGCGTCATCTTACCGATCTTGTTCGGGCATCTCGCGGACCTGTCGCTCCTGCAGTAGTAGCACTCTCCGCATCCTTCGTTTCCAAGCGCCACATGGTCGCCGACCTGCAGCTCTTCCCTAACCCCGGGCCCAAGCACAGCGATCTCGCCTGCTATCTCGTGCCCTTGAGCTGCAGGCAGCTCAGCTCGTCCCGCCCTGGCTCCGGTCCAAAGCTGCCAGTCAGTGGTGCAAATATTGCAGGAGTGGATCTTGACAAGAGCCTGCCCGTAACCAGGTTCCGGCATTTCATACTCTTTGATGCCTACTCGCCTGGTGCCTTCGATACGCACTGTCTTAGTCTTCAGCTTACCCCGCCTCCCGTCGCTTCGGCGCTTAAACGTGTTGTCTCCGTATCCGACTATGTAACCGGGCCGCAGCGCCTTGACGTAAACCGATTTGGTCACGAATACTTCTAAGGGTCGGACCTTTGCGCGGTCTCTCTTAGCCCTTACTGTAGACTCAAATGAGGTATCTTTTCATCTGTTCCGTCGTTCCTAATGAGAGAGGCGCCTGCATAAATGGCCAGGTAGGTCTCTTCCCAATCCTCCATGGGTCGTCCCAGGACGCCGGCCATCAAGCGAGCCATTTCCTTTCCCGCCGAGACCATCTCAGACGTGAGTTCCGCGGCCGCGTGAAATGCCATTTCCCTCATCGGTCCGCTGTCCTCGCGCAAGATCACCGTGGACGCCAAGTGTAAGGCCAGGTCGAACAGGACGCTCTTTTTGAGGATAAGGCCGGCTCGAAGCGCTCCTTCATGCGCGGCCAGCAGCAATTTCTTAAGCACACTTGTTTCCTCTGTGCCAAGGGCAAGATCTCTGGCAACGAGTAAGCCGGCTTCCACTACAGACGCGGGCACCCTCTTCTTGAGAGTACCGGCCGAGCTCGAAACCGCGCTTACCATGTCGAAGGCCCCATCCTTTGGCTCTTCCTCATAAAGCTCCTGACTCGCCCTGAGC